>JAAYYJ010000139.1 GCA_012515455.1 Oligosphaeraceae bacterium | reverse complement strand
TGGTAGGCGTGCAGCTTATTGGCCAGGCCGATGCCGCGGCCCTCCTGGCGCATATAGACCAGCACGCCGCTGCCCTCCGCGACAATGCGCTGCATGGCCACGGCCAGCTGCTGCCCGCAGTCGCAGCGTTGGGAATGGAACACATCTCCGGTCAGGCATTCGCTGTGGACTCTGGTCAGGACGTCCTGCTTGCCGGCGACCTCGCCATAGACCAGGGCCAGGTGTTCCCGGCCGTCGTGTTTGGCGACGAAGCAGTGCAGGTCGAAGATGCCGAAGTCGGTAGGGAGCTTCACGGTGGTCACCCGTTCGACCATACTCTCCGTGCGGCGCCGGAACTCGATCAAATCCGCGATACAGCCGAATTTCAGGTTATGCCGGTTCACGAACTCCTGCAGCTGCGGGATTCTGGCCATGCTGCCGTCGGGATTGAGAATCTCGCAGATCACCGCCGGGGCGGAGAGCCCGGCCAGGCGCATCAAATCGACCGCGCCCTCGGTATGGCCGGCCCGCACCAGCACCCCGCCGTTGCGGGCAATCAGCGGGAAGACGTGGCCTGGTGAATGGAAGTCCGCCGCCAGGCATTTGGGATCAGCCAGCGCCTGGATGGTCCGGGCGCGGTCGAAAGCCGAGATGCCGGTGGTGACCTCCCGGTTGGCATCCACGCTGATGGTAAAACAAGTCCCCAGCGGGTCGTTGTTGCGGGTCATCTCATGCAGCCCGAGCTCCCGGGCGCGCTCGACCGGCAGCGGCACGCAGACCAGCCCACGGCCCTCGCTGACCATGAAATTGACCGCCGCGGGGGTGATTTTCTCAGCTGACATGACCAGATCGCCCTCGTTCTCGCGGCGTTCGTCGTCGGTCAGGACAATCATCTCGCCCGCAGCCAGGGCGCGGGTTAATTCTTCTATGGTATTGAACATGGTGGTACCTGTATTGATGGAGAAGAAAATAATATAGTGTCTGGAGCCGCAAATGCAATACCGGAACCGCCGCAGGCAGCGATTGCCACCGCGGGAAATGGTCCTGGTGCAAGACAACGCCGGGACGGGAAGATTTGCAGTTTGCCCGCGCAAGGCTTGCAGTCAGGGCCTCCGGCGGTTATATTATTATTTCGCCTCATCACGGCCTGCACCCGTATGCATATAGGGTTGTATTACCGGGCGGCAGACTGCGAAATATACCCATTCACCGGGACGATATTTTGCCCTTGCCGTGGAGCATCGACACGAGTTTGTGCAAAATAACCTCAAGCCCCGGAGAATGTCATGCAGAAAAAGTATTATGGTTTTACCTTGATTGAGTTGCTGGTGGTCATCGCCATCATTGCAGTCCTGGCTTCGATGCTGTTGCCGGCCCTGGGCAAGGCGCGGGCCAAGGCGCAGGGAATCAGCTGCCTGAACCGTCAGAAGCAGATTGGCATCGCCCTGGAGATGTACTCCCATGACCAGAACGGCTGCACGGCCTTAATGCACGGAGGCGCCTCAATGATCAACTGGTCGATGTTGATAAACCGGCAGTCGATGGAAAAATGGGGCGGGTCTTTTGTGGGCAAGCTCGGCGGTGATTATCTGCCAGACCCCAATATGCTGATGTGCCAGGCCATGACGCCATTCACCTGGACTAATGCCACCCAGAAGACGTTCCACTCCCATTGTTACGGGTCATTCTGGGGCCACGGTGGACATCCCGGTACCGCCAGGGATTTCCCATCCGACAATCTGCTGCTGTTCCGGCCCACGGGGTACTCCTCCGATGGCGGCGGGATGATTTATTACAGCGAACGGCTGAATATGCCCTCGCAGTTCATGGTTATGGCCGACAGCTACAACACCGCTGCCACCCGCATGAGTCAGTTCTACGCCCTCAGCTTCACTGCTTCTGACACCTACGGTGTGCACCCCCGGCATGGCGGCAAGGCCAATATCCTCTGGGCCGATGGTCATGCCGATGCCAACGGTGCCGGCGATTTGCGGGGGAAGATACCGGGGTTGGCCGGAAAATACATCTTTAACGAGGGCGCCAGCGTCAGGGTGCAGATGTAAACCGCCAGACGCCGGCGGCCGGACCATATTCTCCCGCCATCGCTGAGGATGGCAACGCCGGCAGGATCAGGGATGGGTGGTACCGGAGAAGAGCTCCCGGCGGCGCACTGCCGCCGCACACTATCCCGGCTGCATTCGCCGGCCAGCCGGACGGACCTCTCCGGGGTTCCTGCGCAGCAAGAGCGGCCAAAATACGCTGGAAGTACTTGACAGGAATATCTCTGCTGATATAGTATGGTTTTGTAGATTCAAACAGTTCTTCAGCCAGGGAATCTTTCCGACCGCGGAAAGAGCCTTCGACATTAAAGACCGTAAGGAGGTCGGAATGTGCAGAAAGTTCACGCTAATTGAGCTGCTGGTGGTTATTGCGATTATTGCGGTCCTGGCCTCGATGCTGCTGCCGGCGTTGGGCAAGGCCCGGGCCAAGGCGCAGGGGATCAAATGCATCAATCATCAGAAGCAGATCGGCGTCGCCCAGGCGATGTATGCCAATGACAGCAACGGCTGCACGGTGATGATTTACGGCGGCGACAAGATGGTCAACTGGGCGATGATGATCAGCCGGAAATCCCTGGAGCGCTGGCAGCCCGCCTATATGAGCCGGGGCGGAGACTACTTGGGTGATCCCAATATGCTGATGTGCCCGACTATTGCGCCCTTCAACTGGGAAACCGCCCGCAAGGGCATCTTCAATACCCACTGCTACGGATCGTTCTGGAACTGGAGTGCCCATCCCGGTACCCCCCGCGACATCGTCGA
>JAAYYJ010000138.1 GCA_012515455.1 Oligosphaeraceae bacterium | reverse complement strand
GGCGTTCAGTAGCACCATCTCCTGCCGCAGGCTGCTGATTTTAGCCAACGCCGCTCCGCTGATCAGCAGGCTGATAAAGGTGATAGCCAGAAGCAGCACCAGCAGCAATGTGGATGGACCACCGCCAGCTTGGCCAGTGGCAGGCAGGGGCGCGGAGCCGGTCAGCACCAATGCCGCCGGTGCGGGTGCAGAAGAGGATGCCGCAGGGGCGGCTTTTGCCGGCGGCGCTGCCGCGACACCGGGGGCTGCAGGCGGGGGCGGGGGTGCAGCCGCAGCTGCCTTCGCCGGAGTTGCCGGCGGCGAACCGGCAGCTGTGCCGGGACGGGCAAATTTCCCGCCTCCAAGCACTGGTTTGGCCGGGCCTTTGCCGTGGGCGCCAAAGGGGAGTTTTTTCTCAGCTGCGGAGGAGGCGGCCGGTGCCGATGGTGCAGTTGTCCCGACCTCTGTACCGGCGGCTGTGGCAGCGGCAGGTTTTTCCCCGGCGGCGGGCTTCGCCTCGGCAGCGGGCTTCTCGTCTTCCCCGAAAGCAGATTTAAGGATGTCGTCGAAATCGTTGTTGGCCATGTTGTTCCTCCGGTTCTGGGCAAATGCGCTGATTAAGGATTGCAATGCGAATGCGGGCTAGATCTGAAAAGTAATCGACTTTTGCAATTTTTCCATTGATTCCCCCCCCCGGGCATTGGATTTTTCGCAAAAAAACGGTATTTTAACTGATCCGGCCGGGGGGATATCCCGGCACAATTATTCACGGCATTGGGGAATTGCATGTCTCGACATAGCGACAGATACTGGCTGCAACAGGCGTTGTCCGCGGCAGGCCAGGGCTGGGGGCTGACCAGCCCCAATCCAATGGTTGGGGCAGTGGTGGTACGGAATGACCGCTGCCTGGGGCGCGGTTATCATCACCAGGCTGGCGGTCCGCATGCCGAAGTCCTGGCGCTGGCTGCAGCCGGGCAGGAAGCCGCAGGGGCCACCCTCTACGTGACACTTGAGCCCTGCAGCACCTACGGGCGCACCCCCCCCTGTGTGGATGCCATCGTCAAGGCCGGCATCCGCCGGGTGGTGATTGGCTGCCTGGATCAGAATCCAGCGCACAACGGCCGGGCGGTGCAGATTCTGCAGGGGCAGGGCATAGAGGTGCTGAGCGGTGTGGGTGAGCAGGAATGCCTGCAGCTGAATGAGCATTTCTTTTGGTGGATCAGTCAGGGCCGGCCTTTCGTGCTGCTGAAGATGGCGATGAGCCTCGACGGCAAGATTGCTCTGCCGGACGGGCGCTCACAATGGATCAGTGGCCCGGAGGCCAGGAGCAGGGTCCAGCGCTGGCGTCAGCTGGCCGATGCTATTATGGTGGGCGGGGATACCGCCCGCCAGGATAACCCCGGGCTGAAGGTTGTGGAACCTGCCGGCTGGCCGCGCCAGCCCCGGGTCTATGTCTGGAGCGCCCGTGCTCTCCCGGCGGATTTGCGCCTGATGCGGGAGAATGCCGTCCCCCCGCGCTGTGTTAAACCACAGACGCAGGCACAATGGCTGTCTTTTCTGCGCGAGCTGGGGCAGGAGGGCTGCAATCTGCTGTTGCTGGAAGGGGGCGGCGAGCTCTCGGCCGCAGCTTTGGCTGCCGGCGTGGTTAACAAAGTCGCTTTTTTTCTGGCTCCGAAGCTGCTTCTGGGCCGTGAGTCCATCCCAGTTACTGGTGGCAGTAGCGTGGCGGAACTATCCCAGGCGATTGGTATTGATGATCTGCAGGTCGAGCGGGCAGGGCAGGATTTGCTACTGACAGGATGGTGCAGGAATGTTTACCGGAATAGTTGAAGACCTTGGTACAGTGGTGCAGTTCAGCCCCCGCGGCAGCGGGGCGCAGATGGTGGTGCGGACCGCCCTGCCGGCCGCTGATTTCAGCCCCGGCGATTCGGTCGCGCTCAACGGCGCCTGCCAGACCGTGGAACGCTGTGCCGATGGGATGCTGACGTTTTATGCCCTGCGGGAAACATTGAAAAAGACCAACTTGAAATACCTCCAGGCCGGCGAGGTGGTGAATCTGGAAACTGCCCTGCGTCTGGGCGGCAAGCTGGGCGGGCACCTGGTCTCAGGACATATCGACTGCACGGCGCCAGTACAGAGCATCAAGGAGCGCTCCGGCGACATCGCTCTGACCATTGCCCGCCCCCCCGCCGCGGCTTTCCCCGTGGTCGCCAAAGGCAGCATTGCTATCAATGGCGTCTCCCTGACCATTGCTGAGCTGAATGCTGAGAGCGTGAGCGTGTGCATTATTCCGCATACCTGGCAGCATACCAACCTGCGACTGCTCAAAATCGGTTCTGAGGTCAATCTGGAAGCCGATCTAATCGGCAAATATGTCTGCACTCTGCTGGAGCCATATAACCGCCGCTCCGCAGTGAGTATGGACGACCTGCGCCAGGCCGGCTTCTGACTGCGCCAGGGCTGCTATTGATAAATATCGAAAGAAGTCCCCGGGACGCTATCGCTGAGTTTGCGGGCCAGCTCCGGACCGCCCACAAAGACCGCAGTTGAGAATGCATCGGAATAACTGCCCCGGGTGGTGACTACGGTGACCGAAGCACGGTGGTCAACCGGATGGCCAGTGCGGGGGTCTATGATGTGCCCGATCTT
>JAAYYJ010000137.1 GCA_012515455.1 Oligosphaeraceae bacterium | reverse complement strand
GCACTATAATATGAGTGCCCGCCGTAGAGGTGGAAGCCGCCGCGGCCCAGGCCGTTGTTGGCCAGGCTGTACAGGAAATCCTGGGAGGAACTGGCATAAATCAACTGCGGTTTGACGCAGCGTTTCAGATTTCCCGGCAGGGTGATGCTGGCATTCTTTTTGACCGAAATGCCATTCTTGCCGGGCAGCAGGAAACGCACCCCCAGATAATCCTCCATAAAGACCACTGCGGTCTTGGCGCTGCCCAGAAAATAGCGGGAGAAGTGGTCGCGCTTGTCCAATCCCTGTCCGTGGGCGTCGTGTCCAATCAGGTAGACATTGCCGCGGTCGCTCATAATGCAGCCGTTGTAATCCTGGAATTTCTCCGGGCACAGGCCGATATTGCGCGCCAGGGCTGTGCCGCCTAGGCTGATGTACGGCTTCTCCGCGGACATCTTGTCCTCACTGACGATGGGCAGCAGCGCTCCGCTGCCTTCCTGCAGGCTGTTTTGCAGGCACTGTGCGACCTCTTTCAAGTACAGGTCGATTCCTGGATTGGGCGTCTGAGCGGGCAGCACGATTTGATAAGCGGACTGGCCGTCCTTGACCAGCGCAATCTCAGGAGCGTCCTGGACCTTGCAAATGGTGCTGCAACAGCCGGCCAAAAAAGCTAGCATTGCGGCACAGGGCAGAAAACGGTGCAGTTTCATCTATTTTTTTCTCCTTGAAGCTGGTGGTATTGGGGATGAGTTGGGGTACCGGACAATTACTGAATCAGGGATTAGGCGCGTCGAAAAGCGCCTTCAGGCGGGTCAGGGTGGCCTCGACCAGCTCCTGCCCACCCTGGGGTGAGACTACATTGCAGTAGCGGGAGGAGCTGTAGCCGCCGCCTTGAATGCCGCGTTCCGTGGCCAGATATCCGCTGCGTGGCTCGTACTCATTGCCGGTCAGCTGGATATTGAACGTCTGGGTAAAGGGGCTGCGGGCCTGAATGCGGTGCATAAAGTCCATATACAGTTCGAACGGGCTGGTGACGAAGGCGATGTCGTCGATGGCGAGCACATGCAGTTCGGTATGGAAGCGATCGCCGCGTTTGTAGCTCTCGTAGCGTTTCATAAAGCCCAGGGAGCGGTTGCGGCGGGCAGCCAGGGTGGAGTCGGCATAGAGCCGTTGCATGGGTGTGCCTTCGCTAGCGAAGGGTTGCGACTGCATTTCCTGGTACAGGCCTTGTTCGTTCTTAAACTCGGCCTCGCTGATTGGCCGCAGGGACAAATCTATCTGCTCACAGGAATTCTTGATTTTAGCACTGTTGCGGATGTCATTTTTGGCCCATGAGAGCACCTCGGTGAAGGCAGTGCAGATGCGCTCAGCGATGTCCTTGCGGGAGAATTCCTCGCGAAATGCCTCCGGGCGCTGGCCGTATTTGAGGCGCTGGCGGCGGGCCTGGGCTTCCTTGTAGTGCAGGATGCGGGGGGAGAGATCACCCGCCGGTGCACATTGGGGCAAGATATTGATGTTGCCATATTGCTCTTTCAGCATCACTCTGACGTCATGCCAGTAATCTGCGGTTAACTGGGACAGGCTCTCGGAATTCTGCGAAGGGCAGGGGACATTGATAATGGCTCCGGTCAAGGAATTTTGCGCATCGAAGGTAAAGAGCAGGTTCACAAAATGATCCGCACCGGCCTCGTAATGACTGAACTGATCATCTTTGGTATTGCCATACATGCAGGCGTGTCCGTTTACCGCCATGCCGCTGGCCTTGTTGTAACTCGGCCGCTGGGACAGGTCATCGAAATACCAGGTCTTGCGGCTGTGCGAGACCACGGCATAACCGTAGCCCCAGGCGATGCCGCCGGGCTTGCGCCCCGCCCAGGCCTCGGCCACGGCGGCCGCGCAAGCATCCGCGAAGAGCGCCTGGTAATCCTCCGAGGGCATGATTTTGATTGCCGGGTCAAGGGGATAATCGCGGCCAGCACGAGCCATGCCGGACCCGTTGACATCGCCGGTGCAATGCGTATGGGTGGCGTTGAGGATGAGTTTGGCGGCATCGACTGCCGGGACCAGGTCGCGGACCTTGGCGCGGATTTTCTTCACGATGTCGCAGCCCAGGCTGGTGACGTCGCAGGACAGCATGGCAATTTGTTCTTCACCGTTGTCGATAACCAGTGCAGTGACTGTGACCGGGTCCAGAATCCCCTCTGAGATTCTCAGATAAAATTGTCCATGGATGCTAGTAGGTTCCAAGGTAGAAACGTCTTTGCAGGACCAGCCGATTTTCAAATTATCACTCATTGCCTTGATTACTCCCTGTGCTTGCCCATTCGGTTATTCGCTTTTTTGCGTTTCTGCATTTTTCGGCTGCTCTTTCTGGCCGCCTGATAGGATGCCCTTGAGCCCCTTGCTGATGCTCTTGACACCCTCGGTCACCGCGGCACCGGCATCTTTGACACCCTCGTTTACCGCGGCACCGGCATCTTTGACACCGTCGGTTACCGCGCCGCCGGCGCTGCCTTCGGTAGTTTTCGGCTGCTCTTTCTCGCCGCCTGACAGGATGCCCTTGAGCCCCTTGCTGATGCCCTTGACCCCCTCGGTTACCGCGGCGCCGGCATCTTTGACACCCGCGCTCACCGCGGCACCGGCATC
>JAAYYJ010000136.1 GCA_012515455.1 Oligosphaeraceae bacterium | reverse complement strand
GCGGTGCAGACCCAGTACACCCCCAGCCGGGGACTGTACCTGATGAAATGGCTGAGCGGGAATGAGCGCCTCGACGACACCCTGGCCGAAATCCGGGGGTTCAGCCGCAATAACGTCCAAGGCTCGGTATACTGCGCTTCCGCCTGGCAGAACCGTTATGCCGAAACGAGTGACCCGCAGGACCTCAAAATCGCCGATGAACTGCTACAGGCTTGCATCCGGGACTGGCAAGACAGCAATGCCGGCAGGGGGGATGAGCTCAAATCCCTGCAGGGGCTATCCGCACTCTACGCCCGGAATTTCCGCCAGAGCCTGGACTGGTGGCCGATTCAAATCGAATTCCACCGGATCACGGACGACCCCCGCTATCTGCAGGATTTGGCCGAACGGGTCAGCAGCGACCCGCTGCAAAACCTCAAGCCGCATGATTTGACCATCTATTACGCTGTTTCATATCTTCTGGACCAGGGCTATACTCCGGAACAGCTGGGTGCGGAAAAAATCACCCGAATGCAGCAGGTGATGCTGAAATACAGCCAGCGCTACCTGCCCATGCTCCCGCGGGAGCAATGGAATTTGTCCACCCTGACTGCGAAACGCGCCTTTAGCGAGTCCTTGGAGTTTAGTAAACTAGTAGGCTGCGCGCCTTTGGTGCTGGGGTTCTTCTCCCCCGCTGCAGCAGAACCGGCCCCGGCTCCGGCCCAGTAGCCCCGGGGCGCAACCACACTCCTCTGCCCGGGCCGCAATCAGCCCGGGCGGAGGGTGGCAGGTCCAATCAGTCAATCAGTGGATTGTGCTTCTCCTGCCCGGCCGGCTTCTTCGCAGTGCCGTAATTGTCTTCGCGAGTATATTTTTCGTAAGCATTATATTCTTCTATCCGGCCGCTATCGCCATATTCACGCCTGACCTCCTCGGTCAGCTCCGGCGGCTGGCTGTGGTCGATATCGTCCCAGGCCGGACGGGTGCGGAACTTATTCTTGAATTTCCGGGTCAGTTTGCCGCGCTCCTCCAGATGCACCATACAGGCGCGGATGCAGCCCGCGGCCCCTTCCAGGGCCCGTCCGTAGCCGTACTTGCGCGGATACTCACCTTCAAACGGATTGCGGCAGCCCTCGCAGCCGCCCTGTATGCCTTTCTCACAGGCCAGCGGATCGAGCTTGCCCCATTCAATATCATGACCGGCGATATGCAGTTTGACCGACTCGGTAGCACTGATCGCCTTGCCGGCACAATGCCGTACGCATTGCAGGCAATGATCACAGAGCTTACCTTCATAAATCGGGTCAGCCTCCAGCTCGGCATCAGTGAGCAGAACCACAAAACGCTGCCGGGGACCAAATTCAGGAGTCAGAAACACCTTGCTCCAGCCAATCTCGCCTAAACCAGCCAGATAAGCCGCCAGACGAAAATGCACCAGCACATCCGGATACGGATTGCCAGGACGCACCGGACGGCTCCAGCCCTGCCGGAAATTTCCGGTCACGGGATTAACCGCTTCCCCGCCGTTGCTGTTGATCAGCGGCACCGTCTCGTAGCCCTGGTCCTCCAGCCAGTTGGTCAGATTCCACAACGTCATCGGCGCGTAGACCTGGTTCAGGGCGGCATATCCCATCGTCGGATAGGTCGTATACAGGGTCCCCTCCTCAATGCCGCGCAACGCCCCCCGGGCAATCCGAAAGGCCAGCACAATCATGGACTTTGCCGCCGGGAATATATACCGCGGGTCATTCTGCCGGGGCGCACCTTCATAACGGGACATTGGCGCAATGCCCACCAAATCAGCCCCAAACTCTTTCGCTTTCTGCTTCACCGCCGCTGAAGTTAACATCAAAACGCCCCCTGTCATGAATTTTCCGGCATTTGCAAAGGCAAATGCAGCGTAACCACAAGTCAGACTGCAACCGCAGTGCAGACCGCCTCTGAGCAACCGCCTAAAATATCACAGCCCGACCAAGATGCAAATGACAACCTCTTTTTAACCCCCAAAACGTCGCCAAAAAACCAAACCTATCACAAACACTGGCCAAAAACAGAAAAAATCCCCACCGCATTGGCAATCGTAAGATCTATGCTTATATTCTTGCCGTTACTAAATAACAGAACTCGGTTCAATAATAATGAAAGAAGAGGATGTCGATATCACCTTGCGTGCGCCGGTACAAGCCTTGCGCAAGGGTCTGTCCATTTTGGAGCTCATCAGTTTTGCTCCGGATGGTGCTGGTCTGTCTCTAAGTGAGATCAGTGTTCAGATGGGCTTGAAGCGCAGCACGGCGCACAATTTATTGAAGACCCTGTGCCTGTGCGGTTATGCTGAGAACAGCGGCTCGGGCATTTATCGCGGGGGCTGGAAGTTGCGTCAATTCGGGCGTGCCCTGAGTCTGTCTGGCTATCACAGCGGCCTGTTCCGGTCGGTTCTGGGCAGTTTGGCGGCCCGCACTGGGGAGGCTGTGGTTTTTGCGACCCTGCTGAACGGGCGTCGCCGGGTGGTAGCCCGGGCCAGCGGCGGTCAGGAGATCCAGGTTGATCTGATCCGGCTGGAGCCGGAAAGCATGAGTATCTGGAGCACGGTGACCGGCAAGATACTGGCGGCCTGCTGCTCTGCTCCGGAGCTCGCGCTGATCTGCCAGCATTACGGCCTGCCGGACTCTGATTCCTGGCCCGGCATCGGCCGCCTCCAGGAACTGCAGGCGGCCTTGGGCCAGATTCGGCAGCAGGGGTTGAGCTGCAATTTCACGGCCCAGGTTTGTTCCGCCGCTGTGCCGGTGTACACGGGCCGGCAGCAGTTGCTGGGGGCATTGGGCATTCATTTCCCCCAATTCCGGCATAAGCCTGCAGCTGACCAGGCGATGTTCGCCCTGCTGCGGCAGGGGGCGGCAGAACTCTCTGCCGCCCTGGAGACTCCCACTGCAGAAGAGCTGGCCACTGCGGCTGCGCCTGCCGCCGAGGACAGCCGGCGCAATTCCGATTGATTTTTCCCCGCCCTATTCAACTAGGAGAAGAATGATGAGTCAGTTACTTACCGCCTTGACCAAGCAGAAAGCCTTCAGTCTCGGCGCCGACATGGTCGGTGTCGCCAATATCGAACGCTGGGCCAACGCCCCCCTGCTGATGAGCCCCCCCGGGTTGATGCCGGAGGGTAAATCGGTCATCGTCTGCGCCATCCACCACACTGACGGGATGATTGAAATCGGCGGAGAAGGCAGCCCGCACCAGCAGGGTTCCTATTCCTATCAGTATTTTATGAATACCCAGCTCGATGTCATATCCTATAACTTGGCCCGGTTTCTGGAAGACCAGGGATACAAGGCCATCCCCATCACCGCCAGCAATATCTGGCGCTACCGCGAATACAAAGGCCTGGACTCAACTTTCGCCCCCGATATGTCCCATATCTACGCCTCAGTCTGCGCCGGCTTGACCGAAATGGGCTACAGCGGCATCGCTATGTCCCCCGAATACGGCCCCCGCAACCGCTTCGTGTCCATCATTACCGACGCCCCCCTGACCCCCGACCCGCTGCTGCCCGGAAACACCCTCTGCGACCGCTGCGGGCAATGCCTGGAGCACTGCTGCGCCTATGCCACCACTCAGGAAGTGCAGGGCACGGTCTCGCTTGCCATTGAAGGGCACACCTATACGTTTGCCAAGAAGAACCTCTGGCGCTGTGCCTGGTCGGAACACTTCGGCCTGAATTCCGAAGCAGAAATCCCCCCGGTCGTCAACGAGCAGGTCATTCTGGACAAGCTGAAAGAACTGGGCATGCGCGGCGGCACCATGGGCTGCTGCATCAAATACTGCCTCCCCCGCGATAAACGCAGCTGGAACAAAGAGTACTCCAGTGCACCAATCCGGAAGAAGAGCACCATCCCCAGCCGGCCCAATCCCGACCGCGGCATCCAGCAGCAGCTGCTGGCCAACGCCCTGGCCTACGGCGCCAGCCAAATCGTGATCCAGAACCTGGATGACTGGAACAGCCGCGGCATCGACCTCAAGCCGCTGCTGCCCGACGCCCGCTCCATCATCTTCTTCCAGGTCGCCAAGCCCACCGGCAGCGCCCTGGAAAACAGCACCAATTTCCACCAGGCCGCAGGATATATCATGAATCACGGTGCGTTCTACTACGCCGCCGGACTGGAGAAACTCGGTTACAGCGCCGCGCCCTATTTCCTGGGTCGCAACCTGCGGGAAAGCGCGGTACCGGCCATGGACTGCGTCATCGCCGAAGCTACCAAGCTCTTCGGCCAGCCCGACCACCAGGCTCTCGGTTTCACCCTGACCAGCGCAGCACTGGCCCCGCTGGCAGTCTGCGCCGAACAGCCCCCACAGCCGTCCCAGCTCAACTTGACGGGCATAGTCAAGAAGCTCGCCTGCGAATTCGGCGCCGACCTGGTCGGGATCAGCAGCAGCCAGCGCGTCAGCCGTGCCGTTGAGAGCATCAGGAAAGACCTGGACCAGCAGGAGGTCCTGGACATCACTGAGACTGGCTCCCTCTGGCTGAGCTCGACGGTCGAGGTCAAAACACGCCTGCGGCGTCTGCATACCCCGGAAGAGCACCTGGCCGGTGCCCGCAGCGTGATTGTGCTGGGCATCCGAACCCCGCTCGAGAGCAGCGAATGCCTGGGGCGCCGCCCGGCGGAAGCCGTCGGTCCCTATACCTTCGCTCAGTACGAAAGCCGCAATCTGCTGAATTACGCGGCCTTGCGCCTGATTCAGCGCCTCAGCGCCTGGGGCATCCAGGCCTATGCCCTGAACGACCTGGAAAATACCGCCTCCTGCTCCGCCAACCCCCGCGGACTGCAGCCGAATATCTTCGCCAACCGCATCAGCGCGGTCTGCGCCGGCCTGGGGACCCTGACCAAAGGCGGTTTCATCAATACCCCCGAATACGGCACCAATGTCCGCTTTGTCACCATCGTGGTCGACTGTGAACTGCAGGAAGATCAGCTCGCCGACCTGCAGACGCTGCGCCGCAAGTGCCAGGACTGCAACCGCTGCCTCGAACATTGCACAGTCAAAGCCTTCAAGGGACTCGCCCAGCTTAATCTCGAGGGCCAGACCCTGAGCTTCAATATCGTCGAGCAGAAACGCTGCGACTGGGCCATCCGCTTCGGACTGGTCGCTGCCGAAGGACAGCAGTGGACCGGCTCCAAGACCGATGTGCCGCCGCCGGAGGACATCACCCCCGCAGCCCTGGCCGAGGCCATGACCAAACGGGACCCCATCCTCCGCGTCCGGCCCTGCTCCTCGGAAATGTGCGTGATGGCCTGCCCCTACACCCGCACTCAGACCGACTGATCCGTAAACCGCCCCCGGCCCGGCGCAGGCAATTCCCGCCGCGCCGGGCTTCCCCGGCGGGAATCTCCATGCCTGCACGAGAATGCTTGTTACTTCAGAATGATTGTTTATCACCCGGGCGCAGCACCGCTGCCGGCAGCGTTATAGTATCGGCGGAAACTTGACCGCAAGCCCAACTGCCAGCCCGGGAGGCATGATGATCAGCAAGACCTTGAGCGCGTCCATTCATGGCGTCGATGTCTGCACTGTCGAAGTGGAAATCAACAACCGGCGCAGCGAGAACCGCCCGGACCAGGAATACCTGATCTCCATCATCGGCCTGCCGGATGCTTCCATCCGGGAAAGCCGCGACCGCATCTGGTCCGCCCTCAGCCAGTGTAGCGTCCGCATGCCGGAAGGCCGCACGACCATCAACCTGGCCCCGGCCGATCTGCGCAAAAGCGGCTCCTGCTTCGATCTGGCCATCGCCCTCTGCCTGATTGCCAGCGGCCGCGATTTCAAAGCGGAAGAACTGCGCAACACCATGATCATCGGCGAGCTCGGCCTGACTGGCGAAGTGCGCGCCGTCCCCGGCGCTCTGCCTATTGCCATGCATGCCCGGAACATCGGGGTGACCAGGATGCTGGTTCCGCAGGAAAATGCCAATGAAGCCGCTGCGGTCTCGGGGCTGACCGTGTACGGCGTCAGGCACCTGCTCGAGGCGGTGGTGTTCTTCCGGGAACACCGCGGGCTGCTGCCGGCCGTGGTCGATGTCCAGGCGTTGCTGGAACGCAATCAGCAGAATGCCCTGGATTTCCTGGACGTGAAAGGTCAGGAGAGCGCTAAACGGGCGTTGCTGATTGCGGCGGCCGGGAACCATAATCTGCTGATGATCGGCGAGCCGGGCGTGGGCAAGTCCCTGATCGCCAACCGTATTCCCGGCATCCTCCCGCCGCTGACCCTGCCTGAAGCCCTGGAGGTGACCAAAATCCACAGCATCGCCGGCACGCTCGACCCCCGGGTCGGACTGATTGCCAACCGTCCCTTCCGGGCCCCGCACCATACGGTCAGTGACGCCGGACTGCTCGGTGGCGGCAAAAACATCCCCCGTCCAGGCGAAATCAGCCTCGCCCACCGGGGGGTTCTGTTCCTGGATGAGCTGCCGGAATACCGCCGCAATGTCCTGGAAGCCCTGCGCCAGCCCCTGGAGAGCGGCGAAGTCACCTTGGCCAGAGCCGCCGGCAGCTTCACCTTCCCGGCTAAAATAATGCTGGTTGCGGCGATGAACCCCTGCCCCTGCGGCTACTACGGCTCACACAGCAAACGCTGCACCTGCACCACCATGCAGATCATCAACTACCGCGCCCGCATTTCCGGACCGCTGCTGGACCGCATCGACCTGCACATCGATGTCCCCCCTGTGAGTCAGGAAGTCCTGACCGGCAAACGCACTGGCGAGTGCTCCGCCAGCCTGCGGGCCAAAGTCTTGCAGGTACGCAAACGGCAGCTGGAGCGCTTCGGCAGCACCGGCATTATGGATAATTCCAGCATGACCGGAAAATACCTGGACGAATTCTGCCCCCTGAGCCGCGAGTGCCTGAGTTTCCTGCGCCAGGCCATCACCCAGTTGAACATCAATCCCCGCTCCTATGACCGCATCCTGCGCATCGCCCGGACGATTGCGGACCTGGAGCAGACCCGGGACATCGCCCCGCAGCATCTCTCCGAAGCCGTCAACTACCGCTCGCTGGACCGGAATCAGCAGCGGTATCAGTAGCGTTGCCCGCCGCCTGGTTCAGAGGCCGTTCTTGCGGCGCCATTCCCGGAAGACCTTGGCGAAGAAGCGGTAGTCTGCTTCGGTGAGCTGGCTGAATTCGGCGGGCTGGAAGAAATGCGCCCGGCGCAGCCACTTGGCATTGTAGAGACAGGGTATGCCGACCTCGGCTTGCGCGGCCAGGATTCTGGCGTAATCATCGAGCTGATAGAATTGCATCTGCCCGTCGGTGTCAATCACGCAACCCGGCATGGTCTGGCGGTATACCTGGGCCCGGTGCCGCATTGTGCGCTCCGCGGTCAGCCGCGTGGTGTACATATCCGCGATGCGCACCATGTCGCTGCAGTCCGCCAGGTAGGGATGTGCGACAAAGGTGCTGATGCAGACATCCTGCTTGTGCTTCTTGCTCTCCTCATACAGCACCCGCAAGTAGTAGCGCTGCAGCTCCAGCCCCCAGAGGTCGGCATGGTTCCGCAGCCCCGGGCCGGTAGGAAGGTTCAGCGATCCGTCCAGCTTCAGGCCATCGGCATTCAGACCATCCGCACCCGCGGAAAAATAGCGCCGCAGCATCTCCCGGAAGCGCCGCTCATATTTGGGGTTGGTGATATCCGCACACAGCGGCAGGCCATCGCGGGTAATGCACTCGTCCGCCGGCAGACCGTCCTTGTCCCAGGCGTTGTTCCAGAGAAAGACCCTGATGCCGCGACGATGACAGTGATCAATCCAGCCCCGTAAATCAGGCCATTTCACCGGATCGGGGTCTGCAGAATTTTTGTTGCCCTGCCAGTCGGCGTCGAGGATCACAATCCCGGGCTGGCAATCGTGCCGGCACAGCTCCTGCAGCCACTCCTCGGTCAAGGCCTGGGTGCAGAAATCCGCCGCTGCCGGCATGCTGCCGGAGAGATAGTCCACGCTGTCCCGGCAAGCCAGTGCGACTTGGTCATGCCAGGTGCAGTAAATCGGGCTCTTCCACCACCGTGCTCCTCGCCGCTTCTGGGGCCGCGGCAGGTAGCCGCGCTGGTAACACTGCCGCAGATAAGCGGGCAGGACCTCCTGCTCTGTTTCGGCCAAGGTCAGCAGCAGGCGCGGCGAGTGCCACTCGCCGTTGACCCTCTGCTTCCCATGATAATGTGCAGCAAAGCCTCCGCCCAGCCGGGCATCCCCGGCATAACCGGTGGGGGAGTCGGTCTCG
>JAAYYJ010000135.1 GCA_012515455.1 Oligosphaeraceae bacterium | reverse complement strand
TGTGCTTTGTGTCCCTGGGCAATGCACTGGTGGTGCCGCTGAGCTTCATCTACCTGAAGTCGCATCTCGGGGTCGGGCACAACACCGTGGTGACGATTTCCGGCCTGGCGATGCTGGGGACCATCCTGGGTTACCTGATTTCCAGCCGGGTGCTGCGGGCGCTGGGCACCAAGTGGGTGCAGATCAGCTGCCATTGCTGCTTCATGCTGCTGGCCTTCGGCTGCTTCGCCTGCGGCCGCGAGACACCGTACGCGGTGCAGCTGATCACCATCCTGCTGATGCTGTACGGCCTGGTCAATGCCTGCTTCTCGGTCTGCAATTCCGCCGAGATTCTGGCTCTGGCCCGACCGGGCAACAAGACCATGGCTACGGCCTTCTGCAACACTTTCCTGCAGACCGGCATCTCGGTCAGCCGCGGCGGCTGCTCCCTGATTCTAGGCAGCGGCCTGCTGGCGGCCAGCTGGCCGCTGGGCGCGCGCAGCGTCAGCAGCTTCCAGACCCTGTTCCTCTTTGCCGGCCTGGCATTGGCGCTGAGCCTGCTGCTGCTGGTACTGATTCCGGCAGTAGTCCCCAATCATGAGGACTACTATGAACCCAAATAACCGTCCAACCCCAAACCACAGGAGCGAGAAGATGGAAAACCAACGCGATCAGGTATTCAAATGCAAGAAATGCGGCTTGCTGGTTGAGGTCCTGCACAGCGGTGCCACCCCGCACTGCTGCGGCGAGGAGATGCAGCTGCTCAAAGCCAACACCGTGGATGCGTCCAAGGAGAAGCATGTGCCGGTGTTGAGTTCCACGGCCCTGGGGACGCTGGTCGAAGTGGGTTCAGTCGCCCACCCCATGACCGCGGAGCATTACATCGAGTGGATTGAGATTCAGAACGGCGACTACGTGAACCGCCTGTATCTCTCCCCCGGACAGCAGCCCCGGGCTGAATTCTATCTGCACCGCCAGGCCGGACTGGTCGTCCGCGCCTACTGCAACCTGCACGGTCTGTGGCAGGCCTGAGCCGCGACCGCGCCCCCGGCAGCGGGGGGATGCATCCACCAGAAATGAACCACGCCATGGAATCTACACCTCCAGTTGACGAACGCCCGAGTGCGGAGAGCATTTTGCGCCGGGCAGCGGAAGTAATTGACATCGAGATCGCCGGTCTGCAGGCCTTGCGCCAGGAGCTGGGCGGCGAATTCGTGCAGCTGGTCCAGGACTGCCTGTCGGCCATCCGGCGGGGCGGCAAGATTGTGCTGTGCGGAATCGGCAAGAGCGGTCATATCAGCAAGAAGATCGCGGCGACCCTGGCCAGCACCGGCTCGCGGGCGGTGTTTATGCATCCGGTCGAGGCCATGCACGGCGATCTGGGGGTGCTCTCGCCCCTGGACCTGCTGCTGGCGGTGAGTTACAGCGGCGAGACCGACGAGCTGCTCGCGGTGCTTCCGGCGGTTAAGCGCCTGGGGGTGCCGATTGTGGCGATTACCGGCGGGGTCGACTCGCGGCTGGCTGCCTGGGCGGACCTGTGCGTACCGATGCCAGTGCCGAAGGAGGCCTGCCCGTTCAACCTGGCTCCGACCACCACCACCACCGCCTTGGCGGCACTGGGTGACGCCCTGGCGATGGTCCTGCTCGACTGCCGGCGTTTCGGTTTGAACGACTACGCGAAGCTGCATCCGGCCGGGGCGATCGGCCGCAGCATCACTCTGACGGTGAAGGATTTCATGCGCACCGGCGAGCAGGCTCCACGAGTGCACCCGGGCACCCGGGTGCGCGAGG
>JAAYYJ010000134.1 GCA_012515455.1 Oligosphaeraceae bacterium | reverse complement strand
CTGCAGAGGGCAAGTGCTATCTCTGCTTCCGGCGCAAACCAAGTTGTTCCGAGACAACCGAAACCGGCGACCGCCTGCAGAGGGCAAGTGCTATCTCTGCTTCCGGCGCAAACCAAGTTGTTCCGAGCCAACCGAAACCGGCGACCGTCTGCAGGGGGCAACTGCTATATCTGCTTCCGGCGCAAACCAAGTTGTTCCGAGACAACCGAAAACGGCGACCTCCCGCAGGAGGCAACAAATATCTCTGTTCCGGCGCAAAGCACGTCATTCCGAGCCAACCGAAACCGGCGACCGCCTGCAGGGGGCAACTGCTATATCTGCTTCCGGCGCAAAGCACGTCATTCCGAGCCAGCCGAAAACGGCGACCTCCTGCAGGAGGCAACTGCTATCTCTGCTTCCGGCGCAAAGCACGTCATTCCGAGACAACCGAAAACGGCGCCTCTTCGGGGACAATCTATCACCAATCTTCGCACATTAACAAAAAATACCTGCTGAGTTATTTTTCTGCTTGCGCATCATTACAGCCGGGGTATATTGTACGCGACATTTTTTCCTCGGACCAAAAGAGGGCTGCAGATTGATGAAGGCAAAGATCCAATCCATGTCATTTAAGGAACGTCTGGGTGCCCATATTCCTGCCACCAGGGCCGTATTCTGGCATTTGTTGGCAGTGGGGTTGTGCCTGGGGGCCTTCCCCAATGCTCTGATAGTCGACAACCAGAGTTCCTCGCTGGTATATGTGCAACTGAGCGGACTGGCGCTGCTGCTGGGATTGCTGGGCGCGGGTATTTATCTGGCCCTAGCCTGGCACTGTGACTTTTTTCGCCGGCAGACGCGCTGGCTGCTGCTGCTGCTGGAATTCCTGCTCTTGAGTTTGTTCCTGCTGGCGGTATTTCTGCCGGCCCAGTATGGCAATTTTGACGGCACGGAGTTCATGCGCGGTTTTACTCCGGAGCAGGTGCGTTCCGACTGGCTGCGTTTCGGCACCGGGATTGCGGTGGCGCTGGGCATCACCCTGCTGGCCTGGCGCTTCCGCTTCCGCCTGGGGAAATTTATTCTCCTGGCGGTGGCACTGCTGGTGGTGTTCACGGCCGGCCGGCATTTTCGCGACGAGCTCTCCCAGACCGGCTTAGACGATTTCCGGTTGCTGGGCCGGGAGAAGAACATCGTGGTGATTATTCTCGATGCCCTGCAGGGGACTTTTCTGGACCTCGGCTTCCAGGAAGACGAGGGGTTGCGGGAGCTCTACCGCGATTTCACCTTCTACCGCCGGGCGGTCTCGCCAGGCAGCTGCACGCTTTGGGCCTTGCCGGGGGTACTGCATGGCGAGCAGATTTATGATGTGCCCAAGACCATTCCGGCGATGCGCGATGTGGTGGTCGAGGATTCGCTGTTCGACGATTTGGCGGCCAAGGGCATAAAATACAACTATCTGACCACCTGCTGGACGCGGTATTTTCATCCCAGTAACCAGCTGGTGGTGTCCCTGCCCGCCGGATACTACAAGGTCGCCCTGCAACTGGCGGCCACCCGCATTCTGCCTCTGGGCCTGGCCAGGGCCTATTTGCGCAAAACCATGAATGAGGCCAAGCGCCTGCATACCAAGCTGCTGATTCGCGATTTCACCCAACAGCTGGTAGAGAAGACGGATTTTTCTGCAGACCAGACTCGTTTCCTGTTCTACCATTCATTGCTGACCCATTCGCCGGTGATTCTGGACCGCGCGGGCAATCTCCTGCCCGACGACACCAATTACAGCCCCAAGCTCAATCGGGATGAGAATGCCTATGCCTTGACTCAGCTTGCGGGGCTGCTGGATAATTTGAAAGCCAAGGGTGTTTATGATTCCTCTCTGATTGTGATTATGGGTGATCACGGAGGGTCGATGCCGCTGGAATATGAGCACCGCAATCTTTTCACTGAGCAGAAGGGCATTGCCGCGCCCTGCAATCTTTCTGTTTACAACCCCGCGGTACTGATTAAGCCGCCGTATCAAACAGGTGAGCTGCAGTTCTCTGATGCTCCTTTTGCCAATAGTGATTTGCGTCCGCTGGTGCGCTTCTATCTCGAGACCGGGGATTGGCGGCAGCAGCCGAAAGGGATCCTGGAACCGGCGGCGGACCGGGCTCAGACGGTTTTTGCCCCAGTCCGCAAGTCGGCCTCCGACTCACCCGACCTGCCGGATTTGACCAAGGTGACCGCACCGGACATCTTCGCGGCCTTGAAGAGTGTCTGTGATGATCCGGCTCAGGCCGCCATCTACGAGCCCTTGCCGGTCGACAAATCCGGCCTGAAATTGTCGGATTACTGGCTGGGGTATATGCTTTATGGGCGGAGGCAGGAACAGGCCATGCTGTTGAAATCACCCTCCTATTTGTGTTTTTCCCTGCCAGAGCAACCGGTGGAGCCACTCTATCTGCAATTGCGGCTGTCACCAATAATCCTGCAGGACGTGCAGGAGGGCGTGCGTTACCAAGTCCTGTCCGGGGAGCGTGAGGCGGGGCGATTTCTGGCCGAGCGCAAGGGTTTGTACCAGGTCCGCATTCCGCACGAGTTGCTGCAGGCGGGCCGGAACATCCTGACCCTGCGGGCGGAGAACCCGGTGCCGTCCAGCAAGCTGGGGATGCGCAGTCTGCGTTATGAGGAGCAGGTCTCGGGCTGGCTGAGCGATTTCCAGCTGTCCCGCCGGTCCAGCGATGATATCCTGGGTGATCAGGTGCCGATTTTGCCTGCGCTGGTGAACCGTGAACGCGTGCCAGACTACTGCTTTGGGTTCTGGCATCAGACTCGCAAAGGTTCCTGGCTGACCGGCGAGGGCGGGGAATTGCGTTTTGCCCTGCCTGAGCTGCCCCGCGAGAATCTGCGCCTGGGGTTGCAGGTCAGCGCATTGGTGAGCGCCACGGTCGCCAGCCAGCAGGTGAAGGTGACCATTGCCGGACAGCCGGAGCAGCAGATCAGCCTGACAGCCGAGGAAAAACTGCTCGAGCTCACGGTCCCGCGCAGCGCTTTCTCGTCGGATAAGGTGGTCCGGATAAGGTTTACGCCGGAAAATCCCATCAATCCAGTGCAGGCGCAAGTACCCTACTGGACCTACAACGGCAAGCTGTCCTTCTGTGTCCGGGAAATTATCCTGCTGGACCAGGAACCGCAGTGAAATTCGCGATTGTTGATTTTTTTCCCAAAAAACACTTGCATTTGTTTTTCGATAGCGTAAATTAAACATGAGTATATGTGGTAATAAGGGCGATGTTTAGGTTCACGAAGCATTGGGGAATGCCATGCCGGCCTCATTTTGGATTTTTTTCAGTCTAGTGACGGTATATCTGGTAGTTCTGTCCTGGTGGGACATCCGCTTCCGGAGACTGCCGAATATCCTGACTGTGGGCGGGGCGCTGCTGGCGCTGGCGTATGTTTTTTATGTCAGCGGCTGGAGCTGGGGGTGGCTGGGGCGCAGTTTTCTGGGCGGAGTCATCGGCTTCACTTTCCTGCTGATTCCGTTTTTGTTGCGCGGTGCCGGCGCCGGGGATGTGAAGATGCTGTTCGCGGTCGGTTGCATTGTCGGCTATCCCAGTATTTTCATGGCGCTGATCTGGATTTCCCTGTGCGGGATTGTGCTAGGTCTGGCGATGACCCTCAGCGGTCATCTGGACTGGGCCCGGGTCAAGCATTACACGCGTTGTCTGGCCGATTACAAGTACGACAAGGTCCAGGGGAAGGCCAGTTTGCCCGATGCCAGCCAGGAAAAAGTCCGCATCCCTTATGGTGTGGCCATTGCTGTGGGGACCTGGCTCACTTTGGTCATCAGTGTCTGGCAGCGCTGGCAGAATGCCTGAAGCGGTACACAGAGGTGTCGATGAAGTTTTGCGATGAGACTGGATCGAGCGGTCATTTGCCATAACTGCGGCCCATTTACCTGAAACCCGCTGTGAGGAATATTATGAAAAAGATTTCCTGCGCCGGAAGTGATTCTGGGACGGTGTTGTTGGAGACCGTGCTGGTGATGCCGATACTGCTGTCGTTTTTCATCGGCACCTGGCAGATGGCTTTGCTGTGGCAGGCCCGGCAGGTGGTGGCCTATGCCGCCTATGCAGCAGCCCGGGCCGGGATGGTCGAGACCGCAGGGACGGCTGCGGCGGCGGCCGAGGCTGCTGCGGAGCAGGTCTGTACCCTGGTGGGAATGCCCAGTTTCAATTATTTAGCGGATGGTGCCTTGGTTGAATATGATTTTGCAACCTCCACAT
>JAAYYJ010000133.1 GCA_012515455.1 Oligosphaeraceae bacterium | reverse complement strand
GCGATATGTTCCAGAACCATTTGCTGGAAATGCTCTCCCTGGTGGCCATCGAACCGCCGGCATCATTTGCCGCGGATGCGGTGCGCGACGAAAAAAAGAAGCTGATTGAGTCCATCCGGCCTTTCGATCTCCGCCGTCTGGGCGCGGATGTGGTCCGCGGGCAGTACGACGGGTACCGTGCCGAGCCCGGGGTCGCAGGCGATTCCAGCACCGAGACCTATACCGCGATGCGCCTGCAGATTGACAACTGGCGCTGGAAGGGCGTGCCGTTCTACTTGCGGGCCGGTAAGAAACTCGCCGCCAAACGGACTGAAATCGCCATTGTGTTCAAGTCGATCCCGCATTCGATCTTCGCGCCCCTGACCCCGGCCATGCTGGGACAAAATATGCTGGTCTTGAAAATCCAGCCCGACGAGGGTATGGAACTGGTCATCCAGGCCAAACAGCCAGGACCGAAACTCTGCATGGGTGAACTGGGCTTGAATTTCCGCTACGCTGACCTCCCCGGCGGCTGCTGCTTCGAGGCCTACGAACGGCTGCTGCTCGATGCCATGCTCGGCGATCAGACTCTGTTCATCCGCAGCGACATCATCGCCGCCAGCTGGAGACTGTTCACCCCGGTGCTGCAGAACTGGGAGCAGCACTGCGAACTGCATCCCTACCAAGCCGGCAGCATCGGCCCGCAGGCTGCCGCCGCCCTGCCGCAGACTGATAATCGCACCTGGAGAACATAGGCAGCAGCAACCCTGGCGCAGGGCCGCAGGCAGTATGGCGCAGGCCGGGCAGCAGGTTATTCTGCAGCAGCGGCTTTGGGTGTGGAGTCAGTCCCGAAAATGATGAAAAGCGCGGGCAGAATGAACAGCGTCAGCATGGTCGAGGTCGACAAGCCGAAGACCACCACCGCGGCCAGGGGACGCTGTATTTCCGAGCCGGGACCATGGGAGAGCAACAGCGGCAACAGCCCCAGGATGGTAGTCAGGGCGGTCATCAGCACCGGGCGGAGCCGTTGCTGGGCGCCTTGTCGGACTGCATCAGACAAGCTCAGGCCGCGTTTCTGCAGGGCATTGAAGGTACTGACCATCACCATGCCATTCTGGACTGCGATGCCGAACAAGGCGATGAAACCTACTGCCGCGGGCACCGACAGGAATTGCCCCATAATCAGCAATCCCATCACGCCGCCTACCAGTGACAGCGGTACATTGACGATAATCATGCAAGCCTGCCGGCAGGATGAGAAGGCCAGCCAGAGCATAGTGAACACTCCGGCGATGACCAGTGGGATGATCAGCGACAGCCGTCGCATGGCCCGCTGCTGATTCTCAAACTGTCCGCCGTATTCAACCAGATATCCAGGTGGCAGGATGATGTTTTCAGCCACCTTGGTGCGGATATCCGCCACCACGCTGCCAATGTCACGCCCCTGGACATTGGCTTGCACAATCCAACGGCGGGAGTTGTTCTCACGGTTGATTTGGATGGGGCCGGTGAGCTGCCTGATTTCGGCGACTTCTGACAGCCTGATCAGCTGCCCGTCGCTGCCGCTTAAGAGCAGCCTCTGCAAGGCCGCAGGATCGCGGCGGCTGTCTTCCTGATAGCGCAGACGGATGCCGTATTTGCGGGTGTTCAAGAACAGGTAGTCAATCACTTCTCCACCGACCGCCATTTCGACCATCTCCATCAGGTTGTTGATGGAGATGCCGTAGCGCGCACAGGCATCCCGGTCAGCCAGCAGCTGCACCTGCGGCTGCCCGAAGCTCTGTTCCAGACTGAGGTCGACCAGGCCGGGGATGTCCTCAATGCAGTCTTTGATCTCAGCGGATTTCTGGCGCAGTATCTGCAGGTCATCACCGAATACCTTGATGGCCAACTGGGTTTTTACGCCCGACAAGAGTTCATCAAAGGCATTTTGGATCGGCTGAGTGAAATTGAACTGCACCCCCGGGACCTCGGCCAGAGTCTGGCGTAAAGCGCCGACCAGCTCGGCTTTGTTGGAAAAATTGCGCCACTGTGAGAGCGGCAACAGCTCCAGCTGTATTTCGGCAGTGTTGACCGGATGAGGATGGCTGCCGGTTTCAGGCCGGCCAATCCTGGAAACCGTCTCCCGTACTTCCGGATAGGACAGGGCCAGTTTCTCCAAACGCATAATCGTGCGCACTGCTTCCTGCAGAGAGATGGATGGCGCCATGCTGACGGCAACAAGAATCGAGTGCTCCTCCAGGGTGGGAATAAACTCCCGGCCGAGATGCCGCAGTCCTGCCCAGGCGGCAAGCAGCAGCACTAGGGCCAAGACCAGGACGGAGTATTTCAGGCGGCAGGCCAGTTCGAGCAGCGGACGGTACACGGCATGGCAGAATTTCAGCAGGTAATTGACGGGCTGCCGGCCGGGGCGCAACAGCAGCATGGCCAGGGCCGGGACGATGAACAACGCGGTCAGCAGCGACCCGGCCAGGGCCGCGGTCATGCTCCAGGCCATCGGTGCGAACATCTTCCCCTCGTACCCCTCCAGGGTCAGCAGGGGCAGGAAGACCAGGATGATGATCATAATCGAGAATGCGACCGGACGAGCGACATCACGTGCGGCTGCCAGCACCAGACGGCGTTTGCCGCTCTTCTGGCGTTCCGGATCACCGAGGTAACGGTAGATGTTCTCGACCATCACAATCGCACCATCGCCAAGCATACCGATGGCCACCGCCAGTCCGCCCAAGGACATCAGGTTGGCGGAGACGCCCTGCCAGCTCATGCCGATAACTGCGATGAAGGCGCAGACCGGCAACGACAGTGCAACGATCAGAGCGCTGCGCCAGTTGCCTAGAAACAGCGCCAGGACCAGCAACACCAGTAATGCGCCCTGCCATAGTGCGGTCTTGACCGTGCCGGTGGCATTGCGGACTAATTCCGCCTGCTCGTAGTACGGCACCAGCTCCACCCCGGCCGGCAAAATGTCCTTGACTGAGGATATTTTTTCATACAGGCGTTTGATGACTGCGGAGGTGTTTTCTCCATAGAGCTTCAGTACGATGCCGCTGATGACTTCCTGCTGCCCATTGCGGGTAACTACACCCCGGCGGATTTCGTTGCCGTGCCGGACTTCGGCGATGTCACGTATGCGCAAGGGCAGGCCGTCGGCGCTGCGGATCGGGATGTTGCGGATATCCTCCATATCTTCCAGCAGGCCGAGGCCGCGGACCAGGTGCTCCTCACTGCCCAACAGCAGAAATTGCCCGCCGGCATTCCGGTTATGGTCGGTGACAGCCCCAGCCACGTCGTCCAGGGTGATGCGATGCTGGTAGAGACGATGCGGATCCAGGTCAATCTGGTATTGCAGGACTTCTCCGCCCATGGCCAGGACGTCAGTGACGCCGCGGACATTCTGCAAATGGTACTTAATGGTCCGGTCATTGAGGTCCCGCAGCCAGGTGGCTAGTTCCAGGCCCTCGGTGTCGACCTGCTCCGGGTCAGCCGTCAGGTAGTAGATGAAGATTTGTCCCAAGCCGCTGGAGATGGGGCCCAGTGAAGGCGGCTCGTCCAGGGGGGGGAGCTGTGGTGTCACGGAAGCGAGGCGTTCTGCGACCAGCTGGCGGGCGAAGTAGATGTCGATGTCGTCATCAAAGTATACATAGACGACGGACAATCCGAAAGCGGAGGTCGATTTGATCTGCTGTACCCCGGGCAGGCCGTTCATCACCGACTCGACCGGATACGTGATGAGCCGTTCCACTTCTTCCGGCGCCATGCCGTGCGCTTCGGCGAAAACCGGGACCAGCACCGGGGAGACATCCGGGAAGGCATCGACAGGCATATTCTGGTAGTAGAACAGCCCGGCCAGGAAAATCCCGAGCAGCCCGAGCACCGTCAGCCCCGGCGTTTTTAACAGGGTCTGCATGATATTTTTATACATCGACAGTTCCTTTTTCTTAATGTCCGTGTCCGGCGTGGCTGTCCATGCCGCTGACTTCCTTGACCGCCTTCAAGGTAAATGCCCCCGCGCTCACGATTTTTTCTCCCTCCGTCAGTCCGGACAATATTTCCACCACCCCGTTGCTTTGCCGTCCGGTGCGGATTGCCCGTGCGGCGAAGGCCTCTCCGCCCAGATGCACGAACACCACCGGTTTGGCATCCAGTTCGAGGATGGCCTCGGCGGGGACAAGCAATGCGCTACTCTGTCCGGCCAGGGCGGCTTCTCCCCTGACGAAGAGTCCCGGGCGCCAGGTGCCGTCTTGATTTGGAATGGTTACGCTGACCGTGACCGTCTGATT
>JAAYYJ010000132.1 GCA_012515455.1 Oligosphaeraceae bacterium | reverse complement strand
TGATCATCAGCGGCGGAATCGATCTGTCAGTGGGGTCACTGCTGGCCCTGTCCGGTACACTGGCCATCATGGCCATGAACAGCTGCCAGGACCCGGTTCGCGGGGTGGCGCTGGGACTGCTGGCGGCACTGGTCAGCGGCGCTTGCGGCGGAGCCCTGAACGGGCTGCTGGTGACCGGCGGGGGAATCACCCCCTTTATCGCCACGCTGGGGACGATGTCGATTTTCCGCTCGCTGGCGCTCTTCCTGGCCAAGGCCGGGGAGACCCGCAGCGAGCACGAGCTGTTCAGCCGGATCGGCGGAGCGGAGCTGCTGACAGTCCCGTTGCCGACCTTGATTTTCCTGCTGCTGGTGCTGGCGGGGTTCGTACTGCTCCAGGCCACGGCCTTTGGCCGTCATGTCTGTGCGGTGGGGGCCAATGAGCGTGTCGCGCGCTTTGCCGCCATCCGCATCGGGCGGGTGAAATTCGCCACCTACATAATGTGCGGGCTGCTGACCGGAATCAGTGCCTTCCTGCTGGGCGGGCGCCTGAATTCGATTATGTCAGGTACTGCCGGCAATGCCTATGAGCTCGACGGCATCGCCGCGGCGATTATTGGCGGGACGGCTATGAGCGGCGGTCGTGGCAGCATCCCGGGGACCCTGGCCGGGGCGCTGATTTTGGGCATCGTATCCAATGCTCTGGACATGTGGGGCATTTCCGCGTATTTGCAGGGTGCGGTGAAGGGTCTGGTGATTATCGTGGCGGTGCTGCTGCAGCGGCAGCGGCAGAGCCAGCCGTGAGGCCGTGTGGGCGTTCGGGTGGAGAGCTTTCGGAGCAAGGATTCAGACATGAAGAACAGATATTTTCAGCGGTTGAGGGGTATTGCTGCGGTGTTGCTGGCCGTACTGCTGTTTGGTTGCGGTAAGGCGGCCCAGGAGAACAAGATTCGCATCGGGGTGTCAATTCCCAGCGCCGACCACGGCTGGACTGGCGGGGTGGTCTGGTGGGCGGAACAGACCCGCAAGAAATACAGCGGCGCTGATTCTCCGGTCGAGATTATCATTTCCACCGCCCGTGATGCCGGTGAACAAGTCGACAAGGTGGAGAATCTGCTGATGCGCGGCATTCAGGCGTTGGTCATTCTGCCCCATGAGCCCGGGCCCTTGACGGGGATTTGTGAGCGGGTGGCAGGGCAGGGGATATACCTGGTGGTGGTTGACCGCGGTCTGGACCGGCAGGTGCAGAATGTCACAGTCGCCGGCGACAACGAAGGCTTCGGGCGGGAATGCGCCCGGGCCCTGGCCGGGAAACTGTCCGGGCAGGGGCGCATCGTGATCATGGAGGGCATTCCCTGTCCGGTTAATTCCGCCCGGGTGGAGGCCTTCAAGGCGGTGCTGCAGGATTATCCCGGCATCAGCGTGCTGGATTCCCAACCGGCGTACTGGGACCCCGAAAAAGGCTTGAAGGTGATGGAGAATTTCCTGCAGAAGTACTCTGAACTGGATGCGGTCTGGACCGGTGATGACGATGTGCTGCTGGGGGCTTTGCGGGCCTATCAGGAGTCCGGGCGCAAGGATGTGAAGTTCTTCATTGGCGGCGCCGGCAGCAAGGCGGTGGTCAGGAAGGTCCTGGAGCAGGACCCGCTGGTGCCCTTCGATGTGACCTACCCGCCCAACATGATTGCCGAGGGAGTGGAGGAGGCCATCCGAGGGGTGCAGAGCGGCGATACCGGCAAGGGCCGGACCAGGATTATCCCGGCGGAGGTCATCACCCCGGCCAATGCGGCGGAATACTACTTTCCGGACTCGACCTACTGAGGCCGCAGCAGGAGCTCCCCGGCACTAACCAGACCCCAGACCCAACCCCGAAATACCCGATTATGGACGAGATTGATAAATTTGTTGATATTGTACAGCGCCTGCGCGCCGAGAACGGCTGCCCCTGGGATCGCGCCCAGACTCATTTGAGCCTGCGGCGCTGCCTGGTGGAAGAGGCCGGTGAATTCCTGGATGCCGTCGAGGACGGTGACTATGCCGGCATGCAGGAGGAACTTGGCGATCTACTCCTGCAAGTGCTGCTGCATGCCAGAATTGCCGAAGAGGCCGGTCACTTCACGCTGCAGGATGTGGCCGCGGCGGAGAATGCGAAACTGCTGCGCCGCCATCCGCATGTCTTCGGCGAGCAGCGGGCGGGATCACCGGCCGAGGCCCTGCGGCATTGGGAGGCCAGCAAGGCCTTGGAGACGGAACGCAGTGCCAAGAGGCCGTCAGCCATGGACGGCATACCTCGCGCGGTCCCCGGCTTGTCCCGGGCCCAGAAAACCTTGACCCGGGCCGGGAAGAACGGTTTTGAGTGGCCCCGGTTGCAGGATGCCGTGGCGAAGGTCGAGGAGGAGCTGGGGGAAGTCAAGGCGGCCTTGGCTGGGGGGGAGGCCGGCCAGGTCCGGGCAGAACTCGGGGACTTGCTGCTGGCGGTGGTGAATCTTTGCCGCTGGCAGAGCATCGAGGCTGAGGAGGCGTTACAGGAGGCGGTGAGCAAGTTCATGCACCGCTACCGGGCTCTGGAGGCGATGCTGGCAGTCGACCGGAAGAAACCCAGTGATTGTTCCGGGGCTGAGCTGCTGCGCTGCTGGCAGGCAGTCAAAGAATCAGGCCAAGCCGGGGGACACCCTGAGCCCTGAACCCAAAACACACCTGGCGTTTCCACTTCCTTCTTATGACCGATTTTTCTGAACAGCGAGGCAACTTCACAACCGCGGGCGGGACGGAACCGCGGCGTGACTTCGCTGTCCCCTGGCAGGGCAGTGAGGTGCAGTCGGCCTACATGCGTGAGGTCGGCTCATACGCGCTGCTCTCACTGGAGGAAGAGACCGCCTGGGCCAGTATGTTCAGTTGCGCCCGGCGCTCGTTGCGCCTGCTGCTGCTGCAGCAGCCAGAGTTGTTGCTGGCCCAAATTGAGGCATTGCGGGCGCTCAGCGACAGCAATCGCCTGAGTGGCTATTTTGGCAATGGCGAGAGTGAAGAATGGCTGGAGAGCCCGCCGCGGGAAAAATTGCGGGAAATCTGGCTTCTGGCTGACAACGAGGCGCAGGCCCGTGCTGCCGGGCACAGCCAGGTCGCGGCCATTCTGCACGAGGAGCGCATCCGCAAAGTACTGTCGCTGCCCCTGCGGGATCATTTTTATGAGGAGTCCGCTGACGCGGTTCTGTCCAGTGACGGGTCGGGTCTCTCCCTGGCCGGCAGTGCGAAGCAGGAATTTCTGCAGTCTCTGGGGCAAGTCCGCCGGCAGGCGGATGCATCCCGGACGGCCTTGGTGGAAGGCAATCTGCGCCTGGTTATCAGTGTAGCCCGCAAGTATTACAGCAGCAGCATGTCCATCTCCGATTTGGTTCAGGAGGGGAATATCGGTTTGATGCGGGCAGTGGAGTATTTTGATTATGAGCGCGGATATCGCTTCAGCACCTATTCCACCTACTGGATCCGGCAGGCCATCAGCCGGGCCATCGCCTGCCAGGGGCGGTCGATCAGGATGCCGGTCAACACCCTGCGGCAGCTGACCCGAATCCGGCAATGTGAACGGCGCTTGCTGCAGCAGCTGGGACGCATCCCCGAGGCGGGTGAGATTGCGGCGGAGCTGGAGATCAGCGCGGCGCGGGTGCGGGCATTGCTGAAGATGTCGCAGCAGCCGATATCACTGCAGCAGATCCGCGGCGAGGATCATGAGCTGGGAGAGAGTATCTCGGACGACAAAATCCTGCAGCCCCAGGATCGTCTTGACTTGGATGCTCTGCAGGATACGGTGAAGCTGGCTTTGGGCACCCTGACTGAGCGTGAGCGCGAGGTCATTGTGCGGCGCTTCGGGTTGAACGGCCAGGCCAATGAGACACTCGAGCAGATTGGCCTGAATCTGGGCATCAGCAGCGAACGAGTCAGGCAGATCGAGACCCTGGCGTTGCGTAAACTGCGGGACCCCAAGCAGAACAAGTACTTCATCGGTCTGAATGGATGACTGGCAGGATCAGGACCGGAAAGCCGGAGTGCTGCGGGCCGGCAATATGATAATTTTTCTCGTTACAGAAATCAGATAACAAAGGCAGGAAGCATGAAAACCTACTGGCAGGAAGAAATCGAGACGTTGCCACGACCAAAACTGGAACAGCTGCAGCTGGAAAAATTCCGCATCAGCCTTTCCCAGGCGCTGAAATCTCCTGGCTATGCCCAAATGTACCGGGAGAGAGGGATTGACCAGAATTGTTTGCAGAGTCTTGACGACGTGCGCAAGCTGCCTTTCACCAGCAAAGAAGACCTGCGCCAGAATTATCCCTACAATTTACTGACTGTGCCCAAAGAGGATGTGGTGCGGATGCATTGCACCAGCGGTACTACCGGCAATCCTGCCGCGGTGTTGTATTCCCGGCACGACCTGCATTCCTGGGCGAATCTGATTGCCCGCTCCCTGTATGCTGCCGGTGCGCGTGCCAGCGATGTCTTCCAGAATTCGAGCGGGTATGGTCTGTTCACTGGCGGCCTGGGCTTCCAGAATGGCGCGGAGCTGCTGGGGTGCATCACCATCCCGGCTGGCTCAGGCAACAGCAAGCGTCAGATCAAGCTGATGCGTGATTTCGGCACCACCTGCCTGCATGCGGTGCCCAGTTATCTCGGGCGGCTGCATGCGGTATTTTGCGAAATGGGCCTCGATCCGCGCCGGGATACATCTTTACAGCGGCTGTTTATCGGTGCCGAGCCGCACTCGGAGGAGACGCGTCTGCGTATCCAGGAGATGTACGGCTGCAAGGCCTACAATTCTTTTGGCATGACCGAAATGAATGGCCCCGGGGTGGCTTTCGAGTGCGAGTGCCAGGCTGGCATGCATGTCTGGGAGGACTGTTATTTTCTGGAGATTGTGGACCCGGAGACCCTGGAGGCGGTACCGGATGGTGAAATCGGCGAGATGGTGCTCACTACTCTGGACCGCGAGGCCATGCCGATTATCCGCTACCGTACCCATGATTTGACCCGCATCATCGCGGAGCCCTGCGCTTGCGGCCGTACCGCCCGCCGCATTGACCGGATCAAGGGCCGCAGCGACGATATGTTCATCATCAAGGGCTGCAACGTGTTTCCTATCCAGATTGAGCGCATCCTGATGAAGATCGCGGAAATCGGCTCGGATTATCTGATTGTCCTGGACAGCAATGCCGAGGGTGATTACCTGAACGTGCAGGCGGAGCTGAAGCCGGAAGCGTTCACCGACGAATATCATTTCCTGGAACGGCTGCGCAAGAAGATCGCAGCCGAGATCAGGGATGAGATTCAGGTGACTCCGGAAGTTACTCTGGTAGCCCCGGGGGCACTCCCAAAAAATGAAGGCAAGGCGATTCGGGTCAATGACTTACGTAAGAACTGATATATCTCTGGCGTTGTCCGGCTGCAAGGCCTTGCTGTTTGATTTGGACAACACCCTGGTGAATACTGAAATCCATCACATCCGGGCGCTGTCGCTGGCCTTGCAGGAGAAGCTGGGCTACAGCTTCACCTTTGCTGACAGCCAGGAATACATCGGTATCACCAGTACCGAAATGAGCCGCCGCATCTTAGCTCGCGTGGGACGCACGGATGTCCAGGCGGAGGAGCTTTCTCAGCGCAAACATGAGCTGGTGATGCAGGCTTTTTCTGCGCAGCCCTATCCGGGAGTCCGGGAATTCCTGCGCGCACAGCAAGGGCAGCGGCGGCTGGCGATTGGCAGCAATTCGCCACGGGAGTTCGTCTTGAGCTGCCTGCAGCGGTGCGGACTGCTGGATTGCTTTTGCCCGATTGTCAGCCGGGGCGAGGTTACATCACCCAAGCCGGCACCGGATATCTTTTTGCGGGCGGCGGAGTTGCTGGGCGTGCAGCCGGCGGAATGCCTGGTGTTCGAGGATTCCGCAGCCGGGCTGGCGGCGGCACAAGCCGGCGGGTTCGCGACGGTGCTGGTGTTGAATCCCGGCAATCCGCTGCCCGACCCGCTGCCGGAAGCAATCCCCATGCTGACCTGGCCGCAGCTGTTGCGCGCCTCCTGAGCCCCGCTGCCAGGAAGGGCGGAGACCGGCTGGGGTGGCGGACGGGGTGGGGAAAAATCCTGGTCCTGTGGCAGCCTCTGCGGCAGGATACTCCCGGGAAACAGTTTGGACACCATTGATTAAGGCAGATAATGATGCAGACCCGGACCATCCATTTGGGGCCGCTGGCCATTGGCGGGGCGTCTCCGGTATCGATTCAGAGCATGTGCAATACCGATACCGGCGAGGTCGAGAACTCGCTGCAGCAGATAGAGCGCTTGCGTGCTCTGGGCTGCGACATCATCCGCCTGGCGGTGCCCAGCGCTGCAGTGCTGCCGGCGTTCGGCCAGATTTGTGATCGCAGTCCGATGCCGGTGATTGCGGATATCCACTTCGATTACCGCCTGGCGCTGGGGGCGATAGATGCCGGTGCCGCCGGTATCCGCATCAATCCGGGCAATATCCAAGATGAATCCGGGTTGCGGCAGGTGGCCCGGGCGGCGGCGGCGGCCGGGACGGTGGTCCGGGTCGGGGTCAATCTCGGCAGTCTGTCCCCGCGCATGGAGGCACAATACGGCCGTTCGGCGGAAGCGATGGTGCAGAGTGCCCTGGAATACTGCCGGTTTTTTACGGAAGAGGGCTGTCAAGCCTTGAAGGTCAGTCTGAAAGCCTCGTCTTTGCCTCTGACGGTGGCCGCCAACCGGCAGTTCGCGGCGGTGTCGGATATCCCCTTGCATCTGGGGGTCACGGAAGCCGGCACGGCCGTCAGCGGCAGCATCAAATCCGCGATTGGCATCGGCAGCCTGCTGCTGGATGGCATCGGCAGCACCATCCGGGTCAGTCTGACCGCGCCGCCGGAAGAGGAAGTGCGGGCTGCATTGCGCATCCTCGCGGTGCTGGGTCTGCGTCAGAACGGCCCGGAGCTGATTTCCTGCCCGACCTGCGGGCGGACCAGGATAGATTTGATTGCGCTGGCCACTGCGGTGGAAGACGAGCTGGCCCGTTTCGCCGCTGCCGGCCGGAAGCTGCCCTGGCGGAAGATTGCGGTAATGGGCTGCGAGGTTAATGGTCCGGGCGAAGCCCGTGATGCAGATATCGGCATTGCCGGCGGCAAGGGCAAGGGGCTGCTGTTCAAGCACGGCAAAATAGTGAGGGTCCTGCCGGAGAGCGAACTGCTGGCGGCTCTGCGAGCCGAAATGGAGGCGGCCAGCCAAGCATCTGACCGCGCCGCGCCCTGATGCACCGCCCGGGGCGGCGGGGTGGTTCTTCGGGGGGATTATTCTGGCGCGGTCAGTTCGTGAATTTGCACATCATCGAACCAGGCGGTGCCGGTAGCGGCGCTCAGGAACAGCTGCAGGAAGAATTTATCCCGTTTTTCCGGCAGGGTCTTGAAAGTGAACCCCTGCCTGGTCCAGGGCATGGTTCCCTGGTAGCGGTTGCGGGGCCAGAAGCTCTGGTCTGGCGGCTGCCCGTATTTGACCACTGCACCGCCATACGACTTGGTCGGCACGACATTCTCGCAACGCACCTGGAAGGTGACGCGATATTCGGTGTCGGGTTTAAGACCGGGCATAAACTGCAGGACTGCTTTGTCACTGCCGTCGGTATTCACAAATTTCAGCGCCTGCCCGCCGACCCGGAAAATTGTTTTGTCCATGCTGACGCTTCCGTCCCGGGCATTTTCCAGGGTAGTGTGCCAAGGTCCCCAGGCCCTGCCGGTCAATGGTGCTCGGAAGTCTCCGTTTCCGACCGTCAGTGCGGGTGCGGTTTGGTCCAAGGCGAAGCGGCCGAAGTTTTCCAGGTCATGGAAATCGACCTTCATATACGGTGACCAGCTGTAGTATACCACCTGCACCGGTTTGCGGATGGAGCGGTGCCTGGAGAGGTTGACCGGGAAATTCTCCCAGTTCACATTTGTCATGGCTGATAGTGGCAGTTTCAGTTCCAGCACCCAGCGGTCGGGCAGGATGGCGGTCTGCACGCTGAGGCCGGACTGCCAGGACGGATCGTGGCTGCTGCCGCTGCCCAGGCGCTGGCATTTCGCGTCGTAGAAATATCCTCCCGCATTGATCATCAGGTGATAGTAGTCCTGACGGTTCCCGGAAGGGTTCAGGAGGATTTCGAGGTCGGAGTCCCGCCAGATGTCCGCGCAGTCGCGGGTTTTGTATTCCAGCACGATGCTGTCGCTGTGCGGTTCTCCGCATTCCACCGCGAAGTACAGGTTCTCCTGATCCTTGCGGACCTGGAAGCGGGTGAAGACCTCGGCGCTCTCCACCTGCCCCAGAGGCAGCAGCCAGGCCTGACTGCTGCCGGACCAGCCGGGGTCATCCAGGCGCGCGTCAATGGCGATGGTCGCGCCTTCGGGGAGAGTGGTCACGTTGTACGTCCAGTCCTGGACATTGCTGCGGTTGCGGTGGTATTTCTCCGCCCCGGCATTGATCTGGCCCAGGAAATATTTCCGGAAGTAGGCCAGGCGCCGCAAGGCCTCATGGTCCCCGGCGGCGAGTTTTTCTGCGGCATCGAGATATCCGCCGAGTTCGGCCAGCGCTGCGGGGGAATAAATTTTCTCCCAGAGTTCGTAGTCCGAGGGTGGAATGACCTTGGGGCCGATTTCGGTCATCACGGTACGGTTGACGATTTTCTGCAGCCAGGTATTCTCCATCCAGTCGAAGAATTTCTGCATTTCCGGGGCGCCGTTGCCGAACATCAGCTGGTGGTGTTCCTTGAGGAGCGCCTCGATGTCGGTGCCGGTATCCCAGCTGCAGCGCGAGTAGGTGTAGTAATTCAGGTAGCTGAAGAGGTAGTGGTCGGTCTCTGCTTCCAGGAATGAGCCGCAGATATCGTTATTCAGGCGGCGGTAGTAGTTGCCGATGCTGCGGGGGGTGCAAGGTGGGATGTCGGGCATTTCTGCGCCGCCGCCTTTGTGGCAGTAGTTCCAGAGCCAGGGCTTGCGCTGCATCTTCTCTTTCCAGCCCAGAATATAAGCATCTTCCTGGTCTCGGCTGGCGGCATCCAGGTCCGACCAGGGACCGCGGACTGCGACCATGATCAGCAGATTATCTGGCAGCTCCAAAGCAGGCAGTTCCCGGTAGTGCCCGTAGGCCATGGCGGTGAAATACCCGGGCAGGACATCCTTCTGGCCGCGCCGGCAGAGGTCCGCGATGAAGTCCCAGACCAGAGCCCCGCGGTCATCTTGGTGCGCGGCATAAAATTTCAGGCAGCGGTCGCAGTGGCAATGCCGGAAATGGTCTGCCGGCATCAGATTGAAGAAGCCTTTCTGGACTGCGCTGGGCGACCAGCGCTTGAGTCCGCGGGCGGCGGGGGGCTGCTGCAGCAGGAATGCCACGGCGTCCTTGTAGACCTCATCTCGCAGTCCAGGTGAGGAATAGCAGAGCGAGCCGAACCAGCGGTCATCGGGGCTGAGGGAACGCCGCCCGGTATCTTCCAGCGAGAAAAAATCCGGCTGGGTGGCGGCGAAGCGCTCGCCCAGTTCCAGTCGTTCCAGGCTATGGCAGTTCGGAACATAGAACGACTCCATGCGCAGTTTATGGAAATACAGCACGTCGTTTTCGGCTTCCGGGAACCAGGCCGCGGTCCCGGCGGTATAGCGCCGGCGCTGGTAGTCGGGTCTTTCGATGATATCGATATCGGGCAGCAGCAGAGTATCGTGCTTGGGGACCACGGTGCCGACTTCACCTGGGAAGAAGAAGCGCACACCCAGGAATCTTTCCAAAAAGTCATAGACAGCCAGCAGTGTCCCGCGCTGATGGAATGCCCCCCAGCTGAAATCCCGGGCGGTATTGGCTTTGGGGTCATCCTGGCCGAGCAGGAAAATCATCGTCCCCTGGCTCCGGCAGAGGAAGCCGTCGTAGTCCAGGCTGGCGGGATCAAGGCCCGCGGCGCGGCTCAGGGGCTGGTCACCCAGCAGCAGCGAGAGCCGGCCTGGGGTGGGGGCAGGGAGCACGGGAATCGCGTGCCCCAAGGACTGCTGCAGGTATTTGCCCAGCTCGGCCGCGGCGGTGCGGACGCTCCGGACAGCGTTTTCCGGAATGACAATTTCCAGCTGGCAGACGCCATTCTGCAAGGCGATCAGATGACGATGCGAACCGAGAGAAATTTTGCGCAGTCCCGGCGGGGCGATGATTTTTTCGCATTCCGGTGGTGCTTGATAGGCCAGTGCCAGGAGGGTTGAGAGCAGCAGCAGGGCAGGAAACAGCCGGGGGATTTTCATGCCGTGGTCCTTGTGGTTCAGGGTTGCAAATGCAGGAAGCTCAGGTCGGCGGGGTTGTTGCTGCCCAGCAGCAGCCGTCCCGGCCAGGGATGCGGCGGGGTGAGATGCTGGTTTCCGCAATGGAGATTGAAGCGCAAAGGTGCGTCCGGGTATTGACGGAAGGGCGCGAAATGCTGCAGTTTGAAAGTGATCACCAAGGTGTTTTCCGGAGTACGTTCGGCGCTCCAGTATTGCGGCAGGGTCAGTGGTCGGAAGACCTGGTTGCGGCCCTGATAATCGAAACGCGCATTGAGGACCGGGAAGAGCCGGCAGGGCTCCAGTTCCAGCCAGACATCGTCCTGGCCGTTGGCGATTTCAAAGCAGAGCTGCTCCTGATTCCGGTAGACACGGAACCAGGTCTCGCCGCACGGGTAGGTGGTTGCGTCCTGCCGGGTGCGGCTGCAAAGGTACCCCGGGGAGTGCTCGCCGGCATAGGCCCGGATTTCCGGCAGGTCGAATGAGAAGCGGGGGAAATCCTGCTCCAGGAGTTCCTGCAGCAATTTTACTCTGCCGGCGAGCTGTTCGGGGAAGAAGAGGTAGCCCTCGGCTTCGGAGTGGTAGCCCAGGCGGGAGTCCTGCTGGCAGAGCTCCTGCATGCGCACCGTGGCGGCGATTTCATCCAGCACCAGGGTGCGCATTTCGGGCAAATGGCTGCGGCGGTGATGGATCATATCCTCGCGCAGGAAGTAGAAGCGCAGCAGGTTCAGAGAACTGCGGATTTGCAGGCCGATGCATTCCGCCAGGGCCAAGTCGGCCAGACGGGCCTGGTCACCCAGGTATTTCTCCCGCAGGGGCAGGAGAATTTTCAGTCCGTGGTGCCAGTATTTGTCCATCTCCTGGAGCAAGGTGATGGCCTCCGGGAGGGTGTGGGTGTAGTCGAGGCACTCGCCGATGCGGTCGCCGCCGATGCTGGTTTCCCGGAAGATATAGCTGGGCGGCAGGGGCTGGTCGACCGGGAACAGATACAAAGGGAAGGCGATGGACTGATGCAGCAGCCCGAACCATTTGAAATTCAGGTTCTCCGGAAAAGCACGGTAGCTCTCGCCGAAGGCCTGCCAGGCGGCGACCAGGGCCGGGGCGTCGGTGCCCCATTCGGGGAGGGCCAGTTCGTGCAGGAATTCCTCTTCGCTGGCGGGCAGGGGGGCGAAGGACAGCCGTCCCGCGGCGCGGTTCATAATGCCGGGGTAGTTGCCGAAATACCAGCATTGCATGGTCAGGCGGCAGCTGGTCTGATGAATGGCGCAGTATTTGCGGTAGAGGTTGTCCGGGACCGGGATAATGGGCACCGAGGCGTCCTCGTGCGAGCAACTGACCTGGAGTTTGGCGGCCGGCAGGGCACAGCGGCGGGCGATTTCGCTCCAGAGCTCGGATGGTCCGATGAAGGAGAGCGAGTAATCGAGCACGGGGCGGTCCTGGCCGAGCTGGCTGCTAAGTCCCCCGACTTCGAAATTGAACATCAGGTGCAGGTCATCGGGCCATTGTTCGGCGATGCGCATGAACTGCTGCTGTTCCGGTTCGTCCTTCCAGAAGCAGGCGAAATAGAACCAGCCGGCGAATTGGGCCTCGGGTTCATATTTGCGCATTGCCGCGGCCATCAGGCGGGCCACGTCCACGAAGAGCTCGGCGGTGCTCTTCTGCGAGCAGCGCGGGCAGTTGCAGGGTGGGCCGATATGTTCATAGAGCATTCTGGTGGCACAGGGGTCGCTGCTTTCCAGGCACATGATGTTGATGATTCCGCCCAGTCCGTGCACCTGGCTGAACAGGTACTCGATGCCTTCGCGCAGGTAATCGCGTCCTTCGGGGGAGGAGGTGCAGAAGCTGCTGTGGGTTGCGCTCTGCCGGTGTCCGCGCATGGCCGGGACGCGGTCGCCGTCGGCGGGGGGCAGGGACAGGCTGGAGTTGCCGAAGCCTTTGGGCTCAGCCAGAAAGACAAAGCATTTAATCCCGTAGCGGGCGCATTTATCCACCGTGGCCTGCAGTTTAGCCAGTCTTTTGGCGACTCCCTGGCCATGTTCGGGGAAGAATCGGCTGGGCAGATCCTGGAGATACAAGGTAATCCAGAGTCCGTTGATATTCTCGTGGGCCAGGCGGTCGAGATACGCCTCGGGATAATAATCCTGCTCGTCGGTCAGTTCATCGCGGCTGTGGGGCGGCCGGCAGGTGGGGCTGAAGAAGCAGCGGGAGATGCGCCAGTGCAGTTTTGCCTGGCGGTGAAAGCATGCTTGCAGGGGCTCAGTGCCGGCAGGGCGGCAGAGCTGTTCTTCCAGCAGATATATCCCCCGGCGCAGGCCCTCGCCCTCGGCGGCGCTGAGTCTGACCGCAGTCGGGCTGATATCGAGGATGAATTCTTCGCGTGCGAGGGCGGGATCACGGTGCAGAAGCAGCGGTATGCCCTGGGCGCAGGCCGGGATGCCGCGGGCGGCCATGATGCGCAGCAACGACTCGCGGGCGGTCTGGGGCAGGTCGAAGTCGGGTTGACCTTCCGGCAGGGCGATGCCGGCGCTGAACTGCCCGCAGGGCCCCGAGGGGTAGAGGCGCTTCTCATGTTCCCGCAGTTCAGCGACGAATTTCAGGGTGCGCCGGCCGGCGCGGTTCAAGCTGATGTAATCTTGCAGCGACTGGTTGTGCATAGAGTGCCTGAGGGCGCGGTGGGGTGGGGGTTATTGCAGTTTCAGGATGCTCTCGGCCAGCTGGCGCCGGAAATCCTGCAGCTTGCCGGCATCGGATTCCCATTTCGTCTGCTTCCAGAAAATCTGTTTCCCGTCCCGTCCGGCTTCATAACCGGGGACGATGGCAGCGGTAGCCTGCTGCATCAGAGTGCGGGCGGCGATGGCTTCTGCGCGGTCAGGATTTTTCCGGCAGAGTTCATCAAGCAGGAAGAAATACTCGTAATCCTCGAAGGCGTCCCGGGACATCTCCCAGCGGATCGAGGCGATGGGCAATTTTTGCGCATCCGGGTAGATCACCATGCCGGAGCTGCAGAGGATGCGTCCGTCCGGGTAGATAAACTGCGGGATTTTCAAGGCCTTGGGGGTATTCCAGCCTTGATTGAGCTTCCAGAAGAAGATGCCGCTGATCTGGTATTTCCACATCAGGAAACCGAACATCCGGCTGTCCATCAGGGGACGGTCAATCAGGAAATGCCAGTTCGGGTACCATTCGATTTTCTCACCCCGGTCGCGGGCCTCCTGCAGCTTGTCGTGTTCAAAGAAGCCCAGGCACCAGATGTCGGGGGCGCCGATCAGCTGCTCCAGCGGCCATTTGGTGACCATGATTTTGACCTCTGGGACGGCGTTGCGCACCAAGGCGGCGAATTCGCGGCAGATGGCGAAGTCGTCCTCGCCATGCGGTTCATCAGTGAGCGCGAAGCGGGCGAACTGCAGCCAGCCGCGCTGGCGCAGATGTTCGGCGGTGAGGCGGAGATATTGGGCGAAGAGGTCTTTGAATTCGGGGGTGAGCTTGCCGGCCTCGCGGGAGATGGGCAGTCCCTGCCATTTCCGCCCCAGGGCGTCTTTGGCGGACGGCGTGTTATACACACCCCAGCCCGGGAAATACAGCACCTGCTGACGGTATTTTCCCAGCAGCATCTCGGCCTGCTGGTCGAAAGCGGCGGTATCCAGACTCAGGGTGCCGTCAGCGCTCCGGCTGACCGCGATGTCTGCGAACAGCGGCGTGGGGGTGACATAATGCTCGACACAGTGGCGGTAAAAGACTTCCGGGTCGCTCCGATTCACATCATTGAGGCCCAGGCAGCCGTAGTTGGTGCTGTGGAATTGTTCCGGCAGGGTGAAGTCCCAAACTGCCACGGTCAGGGGCAGGCTCAGGGACACTCCGCCATCGGCCTTGATTTCCGCCTGGCTGTGATACAGCCCAGCCGGGGAGTCGGGGCGGGACCTGACCGTGACCCAGACCGTATAGCTTTGCCCGGGCAGCTGCTGGGCGAAGGGCTGCAGCGGCGGCAGCGGGTCCGGGTAGTAACCGATCTTGCCGCCCGATTTATCCATCTCGGCTGCCGCTTCGCCGAAGACTGTGCCACTCTTGGAGCCGGTGTTGCTCAAAACCGGCACTGCGACATAGTCGACCTGCAGCAGTTCCAGGGACAGCTCATGCTCGCCTTGCCGGAATGGCGTCACGCTCACCTGTACGTTGGTCAGCGGTCGGCGGGGGGAGAGCACCAGCTGGAAGGACTCGAATTCATGGCGGGCCAGCCAGGCCAGCGGTTCGGTCATCTGCCCCAGGACTTGCGGCTGGTCGAGGTTATAGGTTTTTTCTGTGGCTGGCCGGGGCCAGACCGTCAGGGCTTCGTGTTCGAGCAGGGTCTGGCAGGGGATGCTGCTGCCCAACATCGGCAACGACCCCGCCGTCACGCCCGGTATGACCTGCAGGTGGCGGTCGTGGCCGGAAGAATCCCGCCCCAGGTCTGCGGGGTCATCCATCAGGTATGCCGCCAGGGCTCCCGCTGGGGGCTGACCCGCTGCCAGCGCCTCTATTTCCGCCCCGGTCAGGACCCGGTTGTAGATATAGACCTCGTCCACCGCGCCGTCGTGGGCACGGCCGATATTCAAGGGATAGTTGTTTTTGCGCAGGCTGAAGTCCTTGACGGTGGGAAAAGCTTCGGGCAGGCTTCGGCTGCTGATGAATTTGCCGTTCAGATAGCCGCTACCCAGACCGGTAGCGGGATCGTAGGTCATGGCCAGGTGCAGCCAAGTGTTGACCGGACCGGGAAATTTTTCCGGCGTCCAGACGATGTCTCGTTCATCGCCGTCGACGGTAGCCTTGAAATAGAACCCGCCGTCGCCGATGCCGCGTTTGCGGATGGCGAACAAGCGTCCCTGGCCGATGATTTCGGTATTGTGGCACCAGGGCGCGTCGGCCTGGCAGTAGAGCGATACCGTGAACCCGGCGGAAAAATCGGCCTCCAGGCCTTTCTCCCGGGTCAGATAATCACGGATGTTCTCGAAGCGTACCGCGTTGCCCCGGAATCCCGGCACGCTTTCCAGGGCCAGGAGTGAGAAGCTGCAGGTACACCAAACAACGAGAAGTGATTTTAGCATATCGTCTCCAGTCTTTTACCTTGGCTGCAGCCAGGGATGCTTGTCTTGGGGGGGGTTAATCCAAGTCCAGGACCGGCCAGTCCGCCGGCGGCTCACCCAGGTCCGGCACGCTCATGAGCTCTCCGCCTCTCATGGCGGACTCATGGGCGACCAGCCCGGGCAGATTGAAGCGGGCTGCGGCCCAGATGTTGGTCGGAGAGAGCTTGCCGGTGGCCACGGCCTGGCAGAAGTCGTCGACCAGGAAATGGTGGGTGCCGTTGTGGCCGTTGCGTTGACCGCTGAACTCCTTCGGGAGGCGCCAGGTGGGTTGGATGGGCGAGCTCTCGGAGTAGCCCAGGCCGGTGCAGATTTTCTGGGGGGTGTCAGGCTCATTCAAAACGCTGGAAACGCTGGCTGGGAACAGGTCGCGGCTGACTTCTTCCATAATGAGCTTCTTGGGGTCATCAGCCGCCCAGTGGATGAAATAGTGATGCGCGATTGAGTACTCGTAGGAGGCCTCTGAGCCGTAGAATTGGGAGATGTAGGTATTCGGTCCGCCGAACGCCACCCGGCGGTTCTCACTGATGCGGGCGACTCCGCCGTTGGAGAGCTGGGCCAGCATCGCGGTATTGATGAAGGGGTTGTTCCAGAGGTTCTGGCCGGCGCCGAAGATGTCAGTGAGGTATTTCTCGGTGTAACCGAAGGCGGCCACCTTTTGGGCGTAAACGCCGGGCAGTGCCCCCAGGATCATCGACGTGGAGTGGGTGGGGTAGTACATGGGAGGGATGCCGGCGACTTGACGCCAGTTCGCGCCACTGCGGGTGAAATCAAAATGGCGCTGGTCATGGTTGTACTGCGCCTCGCCGTAGACGAAGTCGCCCATTGCGCCGGCTTTCATCTTCTGGCGGCAGAACACGGTGGCGGAGCGATAATAGCCGGTCTCGCCCATGGAATACGTCAGACGAGTCTGGCGGACCAAGGCTTCAATCTCCTGAATTTCCTCTATCTTGCTGGCGCAGGGCACGGCGCTGTAGACGTGCTTGCCGGCTTTCAAGGCCGCAATCACCATGGGGCCGTGCAGATGGCGCTGGGTGAAGATGGCCACGGCGTTGATCTTGCGGTCCGCCAGGGCTTTCTCAAACGATTCCACCACCGGGACCTGGAACTGCTGGGCAGTAGCGGCTGCCCGCTCGGGCAGCAGATCGCAGAGCTGTACGCTCTCGACATCGGGGTGGAGCTTGAATAGGGGCACGAAGTTCTGACAGAATTTCCCGCAGCCAATAAAACACAGATTGATTTTTTCGCGCATTTTCTTTCTCTTTCTCTTTCTTTAGTTAGTACTTACTCTTCTGTTAGTACCGCCAATGTTTGGCAGAATGTCAGCCGGGGGCCGGAAAACAGCTCCGGAGCCCTGCGGAATTAAAGCATTTCCAGGAGGAATTTATAGACCGTCTCGGACTGGGTCGGGAGGGTCTCATGGCCAAAATCTGGATACAGGATCACTTCTTTTGGGGCGCTGATTTTGTTGTAGGCTGCGAACTGGGTCGAGGGCGGGCAGATATTGTCCATCAGTCCGGTATGCATCTGCACCCGGGCGGTGATGCTCTCGGCGAAGAATTGCGCGTCGATGTACCCCAGGGTGGTGAAGAATTCTTCCTCCCGGCGATGGGTCGGGTCGTAGGCGCGCAGGAAATCGCGGATGTCGTGGTAGGCATTCACAGCCAGGTCCATTTCCCAGACCCGGCGGTAATCGCAGAGGAAGGGATAGACTGGCACAATCCGGTTCAGGCCGGGGACCAGGCCGGCGCAGACCAAGGTCAGGCCGCCGCCCTGGGAGCCGCCGGTGACCGCAGTCTTGCTGGCATCTACCCAGGGCAGGGCCATGGCCAGCTCAGCCAGTCGGCAGCAGTCCAGGTATACATCGCGGTAATACAGGTGCCCGGGACCCTGCAGCAGCCCGCGGGTGAAAAATGAATTCCCCTGGGTGGAGCCCAGGCGGGTGCCAGTGTCCTCGGACATCCCCCGCTGCCCCCGGCAATCCATGCCCAGGACCGTGAAGCCGCTGGCGGCCATCCCCAGGTAGGTGGGCCATTCGCCGGCGTTGCCCCCCAAGCCATGGAAACGGATTTCCAGTGGCGTCGGCTGCTGGAGATTCTTCGGTCGCACCATCTTGCCATGGATTCTGGCGCCGCGGGTGCCGGTGAAATACAGATCGAAGGCCTCGGCGAACGGAGTATGGAAATCCGCGGGCACGATTTTGACCTCCGGGTCGATGCTCTGCAGTTCGGCTTTGGCTTTCTGCCAGAAAGCGTTGAAGTCGGCCGGCCTGGGGGTACGCCCCTGGTAGGTCTGGAGTTTTTCTACGGACAGATCAAGAACCGGCATATATTCTCCTTAGCTGTAGTTTATCTCTGGTCGGGCTTAGAAATCCCGGCTTTTCTTCAGTGCTATGAGCTGGCGGTTGTCCGGCCATTTCGACCAGGCCTCGTCAAAGATGTTCTGTGCTTCCTGTCGGTGGTTCAGTTTATCGGCACAAATCGCATAGCAGGTGTAGAACGCCATAATATCGGGGGAGGGGAACTCCTTTTTCAGCTCCCGCAGCAGCGTCAGTACGGCGAGGTTGGCCTGCCGGACCGTATCGTCATCACCGTAGTCGTATTGTTTGACGATGATACGGTCGATTTCCGACCACAGACGACCGTCATCACCGGCGCTGACTCCGCGCAAGGAGATGCGCAAACCGGTCTAGAAGACCTTCATCGCTTCGGCAATCTCGCCTTCCAGCATCAGGAAATGCCCCAGGTCGGCATAGTGATGCACGACATTAGACTCGCTTTCGATCTGCTGCCGGTAATACGGAATCAGCAGACTGGGCAAATGCAGATGCAATTCTGCACTGGCCGGGGACTGAGCGTTGTAGAACAACGTCTAGCGGACCTCCTGGCGGTCTTTAAGACGGAGAATCAGCTCGCTTTGCCCCAGCGGCAGGCCGGACAAGGAAATCGGCGTCCTGCCCTTGAACTCGCCGTCCAGAAACACATCCGCACTGCTGGGGGTGGAACTGCAGTGCAGGGTGAAATAGCGTTCCGCAGGTTCCTGCATCTTGAAGTGCAGTGGCACGGGACGGCTGCCGGTGGCCGGCTCCAAGGTCAGCTGGGCATCCAGGCAGCCAGGGTGGCGCGCAATCAAGGTCCTGGGCTCGAGTTCGGGCAGGGGCAACTCAATGGGAGTCTGGCCAATCAGCTCATCGTCCTCCCAGAGGGCGGCGCCGGCTGGCTCGCTGCTG
>JAAYYJ010000012.1 GCA_012515455.1 Oligosphaeraceae bacterium | reverse complement strand
CACGGCCTTCAATGCTGAACACGTCTTCGATCGGCATCAGGAAAGGCTGGTCCAGCGGACGCACCGGGTCAGGAATGAAGGTGTCAACCGCATTAATCAGCTCGGTAATGCAGGCGCAGTCAGGATGATTGGGATCGCCGCTGCTCTGGATGGCTTCACCGGCCTTCAGGGCAGAACCGCGGATGACCGGGGTGGCATCGCCGGGGAATTCATACTTGTTGAGCAGTTCGCGCACTTCCATGTCGACCAGTTCCAGCAGTTCCTGGTCATCGACCAAGTCGGTCTTGTTCATGAAAACCACCAAGGCAGGAACACCGACCTGACGGGCCAGCAGAACGTGCTCGGAAGTCTGGGCCATAACACCGTCGGTGGCGGCAATGACCAGGATGGCGCCGTCCATCTGAGCCGCACCAGTGATCATGTTCTTGACGTAGTCAGCGTGCCCGGGGCAGTCGACGTGGGCGTAGTGACGCTTATCCGACTGATACTCGACGTGAGAGGTGTTGATGGTAATGCCGCGCTCTTTTTCTTCCGGAGCGTTGTCGATTTCCGCATAGCTGCGCACATCGCCGCCAAACTTCTTGGCCTGGACCATGGTGATAGCTGCAGTCAAAGTGGTTTTGCCATGGTCAACGTGACCGATGGTGCCGATGTTCACATGGGGCTTCTCACGCTTGAAGGTTTCTTTCGCCATTCTGATGATCTCCTGCTTGGTTCCGGCTTGCTTACTAAAGGCCAGCCATGGTATGATTATACACTTGAAAAAACAACTGATTGAACTGGAGCCTACAATCGGATTTGAACCGATGACCTCATCCTTACCAAGGATGCGCTCTACCAACTGAGCTATGTAGGCATTGATGACCACTTCAGCCGCACAGGGGCAGGCAGAAGTAAAAATATAATTGCCCTTCGGCTTTATTCAAGCCGCCGCGGAGTTTTTTTACAAATTTCCTGAATTTTGCAGTTGTGCCTCCCGGCCGGTGTTTTGCCTGTGTGCAGCCGGCCAGGTGTGTCCTGAGTCCGGCCGTCTCCGGCAAGTTCAGTCTGAGCTGCCGGAGAGCGGCCGGCATTGGTTTATGCTTCCGGTTTTTCCTCCGGGGCGGCACTACTCTGGCTGCTGTCGGCGGCGGGGGCGTTTTCATCGCTGTCGGCGGCCTTGTAGGCTGCTTCCAGGGCTTGTCCGAAGCCGCCCAGGTCTGAACCGGTACTGCGCGGGGCGGCATAGTTCATCTGCTGGTGCTGGCCGCTTTCCTGATGGAATTCGACGTTCTCCTTCATGCTAAGGCCGATGCGCCGCTCTTCCAGGCTGATGTTTTTGACCCGGGCTTTGACCACGTCGCCGACTTGGACCACATCCTTGACCCGGTTGACCCGTTCTTCCGAGAGCTCGGAGATGTGAATCAGTCCGTCAATGCCGCCTTCCAGTTCCACGAAAGCGCCAAAGGAGGCCAGTTTGGTGATTTTCCCCTCCACGCTGTCACCAATGGCATAGCGGTTCTGGATATTCTGCCAGGGGTCCTCAGTCAGTTGCTTCATGCTCAGGGAAATGCGCTGATTGTCGGCATCGACTTCCAGGATCACCGCTTCCACTTCCATGCCCTTCTGCAGGACCTCATTCGGGTTGTTGATCTTGCGCGTCCAGGACATGTCAGAGACATGGATCATCCCGTCGATATCATCCTGAATCTGGACAAACGCACCGTAGCCGGTCATATTGCGGACCTTGCCCTTGATGCGGGTGCCGCTGGGGAACCGCTCCTTGATTACTTCCCAGGGATTGGCCTGGGCCTGACGCAACCCCAGGGAAATCTTGCGGTCGTCTTTGTTGACATTCAGAATCACGGCGTCGACCTCTTCGCCGACCTGCAGCATATCGCTGGCCCGGGTGATCTTCTTGGTCCAGGACATCTCGGAGACATGCACCAGGCCTTCGATACCTTCTTCCAGTTCGATGAAGGCACCGTAAGGCATGACATTGACCACTTTGCCGTGAATGCGGGTGTTCTTGGGATACTTGACGTCGACAGTATCCCAGGGATTGCCTTCCTTCTGCTTCAGGCCCAGCGAGACACGCTGCCGTTCCTTGTCGATGTCCAGAATCATGACCTCGATTTCATCGCCGACTTTGACGATTTCATGCGGGTCAGAGACCCGGCCCCAGCTCATGTCGGTGATATGCAGCAGTCCATCCATGCCATCCAGATCGACGAAGGCGCCGAACTCGGTGATGTTCTTGACCACCCCGCGGCGGATTTGCTTGGGAGACAGTTCATCGAGCAGTTTGCTGCGCTGCT
>JAAYYJ010000131.1 GCA_012515455.1 Oligosphaeraceae bacterium | reverse complement strand
CCTCGTCCACATGCACGCAGCCATTGTAGTAGCGCTTGCCGGGATAGCCCTCAGCGTATTTATTGGTGAGCACCGATCCGGCGGCAGCCCGCACCGCCAGGCTGGCAAAATTTTCGGAAGCGATCAGTTCCAGGCCGCGTTTCTGGCGGGCCTGCTCGCGGTCGATCATGGCCGCGATTTCCGGGTCCGCAGTGCGGATGGGAGCAATGTCATCGTAGGTGCTGTTCTCGATTTTGCGGAGCCTGCGGCAGTGCCGTTCTTCAAAGGAGAACGGCTTGCTCATCCAGGCTTCGACGGTGGCCAGCAAATCCTTGTCACTCATCTTGTCTCCGCCGGTGACCAGGATGTTCGAGTTGTTGTGACTGCGGCTGAGCATGGCCTTGTCGGGGCCTTCGACCAGCGCAGCTCTGATGCCATGGTAGCGGTTGGCGGTGATGGCCATGCCGACTCCGCTGCGGCAAATGAGGATACCGCAGTCGATTTCCTGACGCTGCAGCGCCTGGCAGAGGGCGGCGGCATAATCCGGGTAGTCGTCATTGTGGTCGATGCAGAAGGGTCCGAAGTCGATGACTTCGATCTTGCGCTGGGTCAGCAATTCTTTCAATAATTCTTTTTGTGCGACACCGCCGTGGTCAGTGCCGATACCCAACTTAATTACCCCGGAATTCGCCTGCCAATCTGAAAATGCCGCCATTAGCTGTTACTTTCCTTGCCAAATAGTGAATGTCGCGATGCCGCGCTGGAAAAACCAGGCATTTACATAATTTACCATCACAAGAGAACTTTGCAATTGCAGGTTTTCATTGCAGCGGGATTTCCAACTGCGAATTGCGGGGTATATTATGGGTGCACCGGAGGCGTTGTCTCGTGTCGTCCGGCTTTATCTTATTCATATTCTGTCGAGGGTCTTGCCGTGGGAAATTCTCAAGCTGGTAAAAGTGCTGCCTACAAATCTGCCGGGGTGGATATCGATCTGGCCACCTCGCTGCTGAAGAAGCTCAAGGGGAAGATCTCGGCCACCCGCCGGGCCGAAGCCCTGGCGCCGATCGGCGGCTTTGGCGGCTTGTTCCGGGTCGATTTGGGCAAATGGCGCCATCCGGTGCTGGTGACTAGCATTGACGGCGTGGGCACCAAGTTGATGGTGGCTGCGGAAATGGAGCAGTATCGCAGCGTCGGGCATGATATTGTCAACCATTGCATCAATGATATCGCGGTGCAGGGTGCTGAGCCGGTGTATTTTCTCGATTACATCGGCATCGGGAAGCTCCGCAGCCCGCTCTATGAAGAGGTCCTGACTGGCATTGCCGAGGCATGCCTGGCGCAGAATGTGACTTTGATTGGCGGGGAAACGGCTGAGATGCCTGGCATGTACGGCCAGGACTTCGATCTGGTCGGCTGCATTACCGGTATTGTGGAAGAAGATAAAATAATCAGCGGCGATGGGATCCGGCCCGGGTTCCAGGCGCTGGGGTTGTCTTCCAATGGTCTACATACCAATGGTTTTTCTTTAGCCCGGAAGGTCTTGTTTGAGAAGGCCGGCTTGGGTGTCCGGGATTGTCCGGAGATTCTGGGCGGGCAGTCCATCGGCGAGGCACTGCTGGCCCCGCATCGTTGTTACTGGCCGGCCATCAAGCAGGCCATGGAAGAGGGTCTGCCTTTGGCTGGCATAGCGCATATCACCGGCGGTGGGTTGTATGACAACGTGCCTCGCATCCTGCCAGACGGGGTTTCAGTCCGCTTCCAGGCCGCGGCAATTCCTACCGCGCCGCCGATTTTTTCCCTGCTCCGGGCGGTCGGTGAGATCGAGGAGCACGAGTTGTACCGGGTCTTCAATATGGGCGTGGGCATGGTCTGGTTCGTGCCCCCGGAAGCGGTGACGGCGGCGTTGAGTCTCTGCCGCAGCCATGACCTTGCTGCCGCGGTGATTGGTGAAGTCCTGCCAGGTGACAAGCAGGTGGAGATAGAGCTCTGAAGCAGCCTGCCGCGGGATTGTCAGTCGCGGCAGCCAGGTAAGCACAATGGGGAATCTGCAGCAGGAAATTCAACGTCTGCTGGTCTTGCGCAAATCGGGGGGGCAGAAAGCCGTCTGGCTGTCTGACCATAACCGGACCGCGTTGCACAGCGTCCCGGCCGGGAACCAGCCGGGACCACCGCCGGCCAGGGCAGTGGCACCGCGCGTCCCGCCGCCCGCCGCCGTCCCGCCACCGGCCGTCCCGCTGGCGGTTCAAGATTTTCGGCAAGTCAGTCCGGCGGTTTCCAGTCCGGCCGGGGCAGGTGGTGTTGCGCAGGTGGCGGACTGCAGTGCATTGGGATGGGAAGAGCTGCAGTATGCCGTGCAGAACTGTTGCGCCTGCCAGCTGGCTGCGGGCAGGAAACAGGTGGTTTTCGGGGAAGGCAGCCCGCAGGCCCGGCTGATGTTCATCGGCGAGGGGCCGGGCGAGGAAGAAGACCGGCAGGGGCGCCCGTTTGTGGGCAGAGCCGGGCAGATGCTGAGCAATATGATCAAGGCCATGGGCTTCGAACGTCAGGTGCAGGACCCGGCCCGGGCAGTGTATATAGCCAATATCGTCAAATGCCGCCCTCCCCAGAACCGCAATCCTGAGGCGACGGAGGTGCAGGCCTGCCTGCCCTTTTTGCAGCGCCAGATTGCCTTGCTCCGTCCGCAGGTGATTGTTTTGCTGGGCGCAGTGCCGTTGCGTTGCCTGCTGGGGCTGGTCGGGATCAACAAATATCGTGGCTCCTGGCTGGATTATCAGGGCATCCCCGTTCTACCGACTTACCATCCCGCATATTTGCTGCGCTTCGAACAGCAGAAAAGCAAGTTCGTAGAGGAGAAGAGCAAGGTCTGGGAGGACCTTCAGAAGGTGATGGCCAGGCTGAAAACCTAGCCGCCTCCCAACGAAGCATTCTGACGGCTACAGGAAATGCTTTTTCGGGAAGCCGTTCTTCTCGATGGTCTGGCCCAGCTCAAGCAGGGTCTGGATGTCTTCCAGGTCCAGCGAGCCATCCGGCAACAGAGCGGTGTTGAGCAGCAGATTGCCGTTCCGGGCGGCGGTGCGGGCCAGCTGGTCCCAGAGTTCCGGACTGCGGCGGTGCTTGCCGGCCTGGGTCGCTTGATAGCCCAGGCTGCCCGGAGTCAGGCTCAGACGCAGTTCGCGGGTCTTGCCGGGATAGCGGGACGCGAAGCCCAACGCCGCATCGCCGTCGGCGGGGATGGCAGCATCAAAGTGGAAAAAATCTTCATTCCCCAGCGCCCCCCTTTCGAAGGATACCAGGCAGGCTGGCTGCAGGGAATGGATCAGATCGTACAAGTCCTGGCAGCCCAGACGCTCCTGCCCGTCAGTGAGCACTTCGTCGAGGCCGTCCAGACGGATTGCGGCCACCGGGCCATATTGGGTCAGCAATTCGTGCAGCTGGGCGCAGACATATTCTTTGTATTCGGCCAGGTCCTGGCCATCCGCGGGCAAGCCCGGGGCTTGCCGCTGCCAGTCATGCCCGCAGGAGTATTCGAGACAGAGGCCCAGACCGTGATATTCACACCAGGAGGCCATCTCACCGACTAAATCGCGGTTGGCACTGGCATTGACGCTGTTGAAATCACCCCTGGAGGAGGCGAAGAGGCAAAATCCGTCCCGCCAGCGTGCCGGCATGGTGATGTACCGGGCACCGCTCGCGATGGCCAGCTCAATGATCGCATCGCCGGCAAAATTTTGGCAGTGGAAGCACTGTGGCAGGCGGTTGTAGTCGTCGTGGGACCAGTTATCTTGCCGGCGTGCGTCCTGGTGGGTCCCGAGCAGTGAGAAGAGTCCGAAGTGCACTGCCAGCCCCAGCTGAGCGGTGTCGAACCATGCTCTTGCAGCCTGGAGGGGGTTGTGCTGATACAGTTCGGCGTGGTCGAACAAGTAGGTCGGGGTGCCGTCGGGCCGCCCCTCGGCATTGTAGTTGATGCTTGCAGCCATATCAGTAGGTCAATTCGGGCAAGGGAACAATCAAGACCCGGAAATCGGCGGTCGATTCCAGGATCAGAGAGAATTTTTTGCGTATCGCCAGCTGGTAATGTTGCTCGGTCAGGCTGGCATTCTGACTGGCGATGAACTCGAAACGTTTTTTTACCACCCAGTCCTGGCGTTCCGGGCCTGGGATTTTGGGGCCATAGTAGCTGATGTTCTCCAGCCAGTGGAAGCGATCCTGCAATGGTCCGAATTCAAAGGCGTAGCGCAATGCGGGATAACAGCGGAAGGAGGCCAGTATTTTTGGTGTCGGTTCGGCGGGGAGACTGCGCAGGTAGCGAATGCTGGTGTCGGGTGTATCGCGGCTGAAGGTCGCGGTCTGGGAGATGGCCAGAGTCACCAGCAGCAGGGTCAGGGCGATGGGTATTACCCGGATGAGGATTGCCAATCTGCCTTGCAGACGGCTGAGGATGCTTTCCCGGATGAACAGCAGCAGCGGCAGCCAGGAGAAGCAGAGCAGCAGATAGCTGGACAGGTTAAAGCGGTGGCGCAGCGAATACGGCAACAGCCCGGCCAGGTCGGCGGCCAGTCGCAGCAGATTCAGCAGCAGGGTAAAAAGCAGATAGCGATCGTATCTGCGGTTCTCCGGGAAGAGCCGGCGCAGGACCAGCAAGGCCAGGAATGGCAGCCAGAGCAGCAGCGTGCCCCAGTTCAGAATCTCTTCCGGAGCATTCCAGAACAGGAACCTTTTATGGTAGGCCGCCATGGCAGTGGCGTATTGCCACTGGATGCTGAGCGAACCGAGCATCAGCAGGCCAACCAGGCAGTTCGGTGCCAGAAAACAGAGGAACCGCCCCAGCCGGCGGGAAAAAGGCTGCAGGGAAAGAGCCTCGCCCCGGGCCAGCCATAAGGAGGAGCCCAGAAATGCCGTCCCCAGGGCGGCGGGGAAGATGCTGGAGTAGCGCGAGGCCATGCTCAAGGCGGCCAGGCAGCCCCAGGCCAGGGCGCGTTTTTTGTTCCCTAGGGCTTCCGGTTTGCAGGCCAGATAAACCAGCACTGCCAGGTGCAGCATTTCCAGAGTATAGGGCCGGATTTCAAAGGCGTAGTAGCAAAGATGCGCGGGCAGAATGAAGATGAAGCCGGCAAACGGCGCCAACGGGCTGTCCGGCAGCCAATGCAGTGCCAGGAGGGTGAAAAACCATGCCGTCAGGCAAAAAAACAGCAATGAGGCCAGGCGGAAAATCCAGGGCTGGGTGGTGATTTTGGCCAGGGTGTGCAGAATCAGCACATACGCATCGGCGTCCCAGGTGCTGCGGCGGCTGAAATGGATGGCGTCCCGCCAGTCCCCGCGGTGGTCGCCGTAATTGGCAAAATGGTTCTGCCCTAGCGCGGCGCAGATTTGCAGGGATTCATCATACCAGATGTTGGGATCGCCGAGGTTGCCCACCGCCAAGCCGGCAATGGCCACTGCCCAGACAGCCAAGGCAATGAAGATGGTCTGTTGACGAAATGTCATGGCCAGGAGATGCTTAGATCAGAGTGCCGCACGGCGGCATCGGACGAATTGGAATTTGTCCTCGGGGTTGAGGAGCGGAGCACGGGGTGCGGTCGGCAGGGTGCTCATCCCCCGGCAATTTCGCCCAGATGGGCGGTGTCGGGCAGATAGCGGGCATAATCGGCGACTGCTTCCTCCAAGGTCAGCAGGCGCTGAGCGAATCCCGCCCGGCGCAGTTTGGTGATATCCAGACAAGTATAGTACTGGTACTTGTCGCGCAGACTCTCAGGCATGGGAATGAATTCAATCTCGGCGGTTTTGCCCAGGGCCGTGAACATTGCCCGGGCCAGGTCCAGCCAGGTGCGCACTGCGCCGTAACCCAGGTTGTAGATGCCGCTGCAATGCCGCCCCCCCAGCAGGAAGAAGATGGTCATGTCGGCGGCATCCTTGACGTAGAGGAAGTCACGCACCTGCTCGCCGTGGCGATATTCCGGCCGGTGGGATTGGAACAGCTGTACTTTGCCAGTGGCCTGGACCTGCTCAAAAGAGCGCAGCACCATGCTGCGCATGGCCCCCTTGTGATATTCATTCGGGCCGAAGACATTGGAGAATTTAACCCCCACGAAGGACCCGCCCTGGTCCTGCCCCGCCCCGCCCCGAAAGCAGCCGTGGTTGAGCAGATACTGGTCGAAGAGCTGCTTGGAGTAGCCGTATTTGTTCAGCGGCCGCAATTTCGGGATCAGGTTTTCGTCATCGCTGAAGCCATTGGTGCCGTCGCCGTACGTGGCCGCACTGGATGCGTAGATCATCCGGGCGTGGTATTTTTGGGCGTACAGGGCCAGGGCTTTCGAGTAGGAGAAGTTGTTGTCGGCCAGATAGCTGCCATCCTCTTCCGTGGTGGATGAACAGGCCCCGAGGTGCAGGATGGTGTTGAACCGCGGCAGTTTCTCCAGCTGCGCCAGGAATTGATCCTTCTCAAAGTAGTCTTGGAACTGTAGCGCGCGCAGGTTTTGCCATTTCACGCCGCAGCCGAGATGATCGACAATGACGATAT
>JAAYYJ010000130.1 GCA_012515455.1 Oligosphaeraceae bacterium | reverse complement strand
CGTGGCGGCAGAAACACCGTCTCTGCGTCACTGCTGTGCTGCCGGAGACAGAGGCGGGGAGGCTGCGGTGGAGTTTGCGGGCGGGCTGGTACGCGAATATGCGGCGGACTTTCCGCTGTCCGGCGGCAGACTGGTGGCGGGATCAATCAACCAGAGTTATTCTTCCAGAGTCAGGCTCTGGAGATGAAATTTCGGCAGCATATCCCGATCCCGGTTCGGGTATTTTTTGCGCAGCCGGCATTGCAGATTCAGGGTGCCGGATGTGATTATTTCCGGCGGCAGCGCCAGTCGCAGGGGAATATTTTTGTTGATACGGGCCTCGAATTCCTGACGATAAAGAATCATATCATCGTGAAAGACCTCAAAAACCGCAGCAAATGGCACCGGGAAATTGAGCAGCAGGCGCAAATGCAGTGACGGCTCAGCGCTAGGCAGGAGCACCCCCAGGACGGAATTCTCGGTCAGGCGCAGGCCTTTGCCGGAGATGAATAAATCGTTCGGCAGCTGCAAACACGGATATGGTTGCATGGGCTGGAAGAGTATCGTCTCGCCTTTCTGCATAGGACGGGGAACGATTCCGGGATACTCGCTGCTCCAGAATGCGTCGGTCTGGCTCCGCACCAGGAATTGTGGAAAATAGCGCATATCAGGGTAGTGTTGGTTATCGGCTTGGGTTGGGGGGAAGATTGTCGCCAGGAAGTCATCCTCTTCATTTGCGTCCGGGGCCTGGGTGCAGATGGTTTCGTTGAGAAAGAGCTGGTAGTTGCCCACCGGCAAGTCCAGCAGACTGGATTGATAGGAGTATGGCTGTCCGTATTGTCCGCCAGCGATCTGCGGCCTGGTCTGCCAGCATTTCCGGCTCTGGAGGTCATAAGCCAGCAGTGATACCATGAAGGTGTTTTTCTTCATGTCAAGGTCCTGTTTGACGGCCAGGCTGAGGCGCTCAATTTCATAAGGTTGCGAGAACATCCAATCGCAGTCAGGCATTTCAGCGGCATTGCCCGGGCAGGGTAGAAAGTTTCCCAAGTCCAGGGTCTGCGGCCGGACGGAACGGGACAGGTCTCCTGAACCTTGGACTGCAGGGCGGCTGAACAGCGAGCGGCTCTTGGCAGCCAGACTGCTTTCGGCCAGCACGGTCGCATGAATGTCGGTGATGGTGCAAGGCACAGAATTGAACTCCGTGGCCGGATGGGTATCGCCGGGACGCTTAATCAAGGTTACGATTTCAGGCGTGTACCTCTCGCTGTGATCACCGGTGATCACAATCAGAGATTGCTCATAGACCCCCAGCTGCTGCAGTTTCTGCAGCAGAGACTCCAAGACCGAAAACGAAGCGCGCATCTGTTTTTTGACATCAGTATGGCTGGTTATTTCCAGTTTCTCATTCAAGGTGATGGCGGCATGCCCGCCCTGGAAATGAATATATTTGAAGCCGAAGTCAAAATTGCCGATTTTGCTGTCGCGTTTCAGCTGGCGGTAGAACAGCAGGTCCTGCGGCAGTTCAGTCTGATTGAGCGGGGTCTCTTCCCTGGGGGTGAGGAAAGGATCGGTAGCGGTCATAAAACCCCGGTTTAGCAGTGGCTGACAGAAAAAGGGCGTGAGGCGCTGGTATAAGATGTCCAGATACAGCTGATGTGAGTCGCGGTTATCTGTCCTGGGACTGACGTTGTCCAGCAGTGCCGGGCTGTAACTGATGGTCTGCAAAATAAAGGGATAGCCTTCACAACGGTAGCCCTCACGCTTGAAATTTACCAGCAGCGATTCCGGGGAATGACAGGACTGCTGCAGGTACTGCGCATGCAGATTCCCATCGACATTTTGATAGGAGCCGGGGTATTCGTGGCCGGTGAGGATGGCGGGAACTGCCAGATTGGTGCTTGGTTTGGGGCTGAGCATTTGATCGAAGCAGGTGAAATCGCGGAAGGAGGCGCGCATTTCCGGATATTCGCGCCAGAGCTCCTTGAACAGATATTCGCCCAGGCAGTCCACCACAATGACCAGTACATTGCGCTGGCGGGCAAAAGTGCACTTGTCCTGTTCGGTGATGTTATATTCGTAGAAGTCATACTGCGGCTGAGTGTAATTGGTCAGCCGGAAGAGCAGAGGCAGCAGTTGCGGGAGCAGGACCACGATGGCCAGCTGCATGTAATGCCTGCAGCACCAGTGCCTGTAGCGCAAGCAGACTGCGAACGGGAGACTGAAGGCGACAAAATTGATTGCCCCCACCGCAACCGTCAGCCAGCTGAATTCATCCAGGCTGGTCTGATAAGTGGCCAGAGCGTCAGCCAAATATACATGCTGCAGCCAGACAGCGATGCTCAAGGCCAGCATTCCCGCGCTCATCCAGGGGAACAACCTGGTATGGCGCAGGAAAAACAAGAGCAGGAAGAATAACAGTGCGAGTACAGCAAAGGCCAGGGCGCATTTCGGCAGCAGTTCCGAGAGCCGGAAAGTGAACTCGCTGCTGTTGTAGCAATACAATGCAACAGCCGGGATGAGCAGCGAACAGGCCAGCAGGAGCGCAGCGACTGCAGCAGGCAGAAGGTTGTCTGTCCAAGCCGGGGCAGAGTTGTTCTTGTCGCTGTTGGCGGTCATATAAGTCTTCAGTTTGAAGGATAATGCAGTCAGGTTAGCATAAGAAAGAGCCCGAAGGAGAGCTTGGGCATGACCTTCGGGCGGACTGGTTTGCAACCGCTGGCGGGGAGGTACACAAATCAGTTGTCAGAGAGTGACTGATTGCTGATTTTGCGGTGGCAGCAATGCAGCCGGAACCAGCTCTTCAGCTGGCGGAAAAAGAACGTGGTGGCGAAAAAGCCGGCTAAGGAGGCCTGCAGAATAATGCTGCCAGTGCCGGCATCGATGTAAGCCAGAATGAATCCCATATAATACTCCGAATAATCCCCAGCAGGGTGCAGTTGACACCGGGTCCGAACAGCACTGGTTGTGATGTCCCCGGCTACCTTATTAGTACGAAAAAATCAGCCCCATTCTACTAAAATTAAGGGGAAGTAAAAATAATTCTCAGTCTGTTTCCGGCTTGACGCGGTGCAACTGCGGCCGATGGCGCAGACGGAGGGGAATTGCGCACCAGCGGGAAGCAGAGGACGATCAGCGACGCTGAATAATTTGCCGGAAATCCCGGAGTTCCGGGCGACGGCTCACGAGCCCGCCCAATAAGTATATCAGCCCGCCGGCAATGGCCGGCAGCAGCAGCAATAGCGCGCCCTGAACTAACGGGGGGGCGCCCGGCGGCAGCAGACCGGGGCGTTGCAGCACTTTGACTGCTGCTGATGCACCTAGCGCTGCGAGCAGGGAGAGCAGCAGCAGCGGCAGCCCGGACCGGAACAAAGTCCGGGGAGACCATTGGGGGAGATGGCGGCAATTCAGACTCAGCAGGAGGCCGACATTCAGCCAGGAGCAGATGCTGGTAGAGAGGGCCAGCCCTCCCTGGCGCAGAAATTGCATCAGAATCAGGTTCAGCACCAGATTGAGCAGCATGCAGAACAGGGAAATTTTCACTGGTGTGGCGGTATCCAGGCGGGCATGGAAGGGGTTGGTGGCTACCTTGGCACAGCAGAACGCCGGCAGCCCCAGGACATAAAACGTCAAGGCCCAGGAGGTCTCCCGCACTGCATCAACCGTGAAGGCACCGCGGGCAAACAGAAACATTATGGTCTGTTCCTGGAGAGCAAACAGCAAGGCTGCGCAGGGCAGGGAGAGAAACAGAATCAGGCGCAGCGCGTAGTCCAGGCTACTGGCGATCTCCAAAGCATCCGCCCGGGCCATGGCCCGGGACATCCGGGGCAGGCAGACCACGCCCATAGCGACCCCAAAAATGCCGACCGGCAAGTATACCAGGTGCTGGCTGTAGTTCAGCGCCCCCACTGCCGCCGGACCCAGATGCAGAGCCAGCAGGCGGTCCACCAGGGAATTGATCTGCATGACCCCGGCACCGAGCAGACCCGGCAGAATTTTCTGGCAGAGCTGCTGGACCTCCGGAGCCTTCCAGACGGGCTGGAAGTGGAAAACGAAGCCCCGGCGTCGGGCCCAGAGCATCAATAGGAGCAGTTGTGCCAGCCCAGCCAGCAGCGCGCTGGCACAGAATATCAGCAAGGCCGTGAACTCTGTATTGGCCCAGAGGAAAGACAAATAGACCACAGTGGCAATTTGCAGGATGTTGAACAGTATGGGCGTGGCCGCCGGCAGCTTGAAATCCCCCAGGCAATTCAGCACCGAGGAGAAGGCTCCGGCCATGCAAATGAACAGCGCATAAGGCATCAGGAGGGGCAGAATCAGGAACGTCAGGCGGGCGTGAGCACTCAGCGTGTCCGGAGCAAACCACAACACTGCTGCGCTAAGCCCGGAGAGCAGAAGCACAAACGCCAGCAGTGCCAGCGCCTGCACAGAGATGGCCCGCTCGGCCAGCTGCCAAGCTTCTTCCCTCTTGTCGTCCTTCATTCTGGCGGAGAGCATGGGCACGAAGGCGCTGGTAAAGGCCCCCTCGCCAAACAGTGTCCGCAGACTGTTGGGGAAGGCAAATGCGACCTGGAATGCTGCTTGCGCTGCACCTGTGCCGCCCCAATAAGCGGCCATGACCATATCCCGCAGCAGTCCGAAGATGCGGCTGCTGAAGGTCAGGGCGCTGATCTGCAGCATCGACCGTCCGATAGATTTATTGCTGCCCTCTGGGTTGCTCATATTGCTGTATTCTCGAAGAGCGTGATCAAGCTAGCCGCTCAGGTACGGTCTGTCAGTACTACTGTCTTGCGCACAAGCTGTCAATAATGCGTCTGGAGATGCTGCCGGGCCGGGGCAGAGAAGGCAGCTGGTCGAGTGCATACCAATCGGCCTCAGAAATTTCCTGCCCGTCGGGCCGGATGCTGCCGGAGTCATAATCAGCTTCAAAGCCGACCATCAGGGTGCTGGGGAAGGGCCAAGCCTGACTGCCCCAATAGCGGATCGCGCGAATATGCAGACCGACTTCCTCCTGGACCTCACGGGCCACCGCTTGCTCCAGGCTCTCTCCAGCCTCAACATAACCGGCGACCAGACTGTATACGCCAGGAGCAAAATTCACGTTGTGAGCCAGCAGGATTTTCTCGTCCCGGTGCACTGCGACTATGACTGCTGGACTGATGCGGGGATAATACAGCTGTCCGCAGGCAGGGCAGAGCCGGGCCCGCTCTGCGGTTTTTTCCTGCAGAAGTCCGCCACAGGCACTGCAATAGCGCGTATGCTGACGCCAGTCGAGCAGCTGTTTGCCCATGCAGGCCAGGCAGGACAGCTCGGCGTCCTGCTGGGCCAGTATTTCGCGCAGAGAGGAGAATTTCCGGGTTTCGCAATCCTGCTCGGTTAGCGTGACGGCATAGCAGCGCTTCCCCTCCCAGTATCCGAGGAACGCCGCATCATGTGGCTGCTGGCCGGCATAATTGCCGTAGCCGCAGAAATGGATCAGGCCGTGGTCTTCTGCAGCTGGCAGCAATTCCCCCGCAGGGTTGAAGAGCAGACAGAGATCATTTTCGCGACAGGGGAATTCTGTATATGGCGCGACTTGGAAATGCCACTGTTCGAACATAGCTGCCTTGCAATCCCGGGTGGCGGTCATTATTGGCACCCGAGGCAGAATTCACGGATCAGCTGCTGCACCGTCGGGT
>JAAYYJ010000129.1 GCA_012515455.1 Oligosphaeraceae bacterium | reverse complement strand
GTTCCAGGAAGCCCCCGCATTTGACATTGTACGGATTGCGATCCCATTCAGTGTCATAGACCATCCCGAATTTGCCGTGGTTGTTCAGGGCCAGAATCAGGTAGATGTCATTCTCTTCAGCCAGCTTCAGGATATAGTCGAGCATCCAGGCCCGGTACTGGTTGTAATGACCGACACCATGGAAGCCCGGTGCGTCGTTGATCCACTCCAGGGCCAGCCACCAAGACGACATCCAGACCTCGACCACATTGATGCCCTGCTGGCGATATTTGCGGAACAAATGCTCATAAGCCGACAGCCCCATATCCTGCCAGTTGGAATACGGCGCCACCTGCTGATAACGGTTGTCGAAAGGCGAGCGGACATTTACCCCCAGGCCCCAGAAGGGAGCACCGTTATCGAACTTCAGGAAGGCTTTGTGCTGGGGATCGCAGCGCACAAATCCCGGCCAGGGCCGGACGTCCTCGCGAGCCGTGAAAGTCATGGGTGCAAAGGGTATTTCCCGGCCGTCGACAGTGGCGGAAATCTGGATGGAATGCTCCCCTTCCAGGCGGGGGCAGTAGCGCAATTTATAGCACGGCTTGCCAGCCGGGGTCAGACAGCGGGTCTTGTCCCATTCGCTGGCATCATAGAGAAAATCCTCATAATAAAATCCGGCGATGTTCTCCGTCTGGCCGTTAGGCAGAGTGATCGCAGCACTGATCTGGGCAGAGTCCCAGGAAAAGGGCTGCTGCGGCCAGGTGCTCAGGCGAAAACTGAACTCGATGCGTCCGCCCACAAAGGGGCGGCGGGGCGCAAACGACAAGTCGTACACCTGCTGCTGCGGCGGCGGTTCCTCCTGCAGCAGCCGCAGCGCCAGCAGCTCGGCCGTGCCGGTGAAAGACTCGCTGGCACCGGTCTCCAGCTCCCAGGCACAACCGATTTCCAGCAGCAGCGCGCAGGTCAAGGCATTCCAGGGCCGGGAATGGCCCACGCCCGACCAGGTGTCCTCCGCAACCCGCCCGGCGATGGGCAAGAGCAAGCGCATCTGCCCGGCAGCATCACGGGTCACCGGCAGCCGGACCTGGCGCCACAAAAAATCCCGGTCCCGGGCAAAAACCGCCAGCCGGGCGCTCTGTGGCATCCTTTCCGGGATCGCCAGGCGCAGTTCCAGATGGGTAGCCCGGGCCCAGTCACTCGCGGTCCCGAAAGCGGTAGTCAGGAACTCCTGTCGTCCGGGGAAGCTCACCGGCATGTTCAGGCCCGGAGAGGCCGCCGGCAGTGCCACCAGGGTCGGGACACCAGCCGTAGACCAGCTGCGCTGCTGCCAACCGGAGAGCGGCAATTCCTGGACCACATTTTCTGCCATAATGCCTGCCGGCCCCGCAAAAAGCAGGGAAAAAAGAAATAGGAACAATTTTTTGGCCATAATGAAAAGGTCTTAACCGCATTCCTGGTTGATCCGCCTGAACGAGCGGGGGTGACGAGAATCTATGGCTCAGGAAGAGCTTCCCTAGGCTGCCAGTTATGGCGCAATTCAGCAGCTGACCACCTTGCCGGGCTGCACCCAGGATTCGGCACACACCTCAGCCAGCATCTGGTTGGAGTGATAGGCCTGCTCCAGGTATTCGGCCAGACCAGTCATGACCTTCACCTGCGCACCGGGGACACCCATCTTGTATACCAGCTCCCGCGGAAATTCCTTGATTTCCGGGCAGGACTGCCGGGCGGCATTGATGCAGATGGTCTGCATCATCGCAGTCTCAATGCCACAGCTGATCTTGCCTTGACCGCGAATAGCATTAATGGTCTCCCAGAGCTTGGTGGGCACGCCATCGGCATCAGGATAACCGTAGAGCTTCTGGCTGCCATCCTGGAACTTCGCTGTGACCTCAGCCGAAGTGCCGCTGGCGTAACGGGAGAAAGTCACCGTGCCCTGGGTGAACTCGAACTCGAACACCGGCCCCAGCAGACGCCCGCAGGCGTGGGTGGAGTAAAACAGAACTTCCGCCCCGCATGCGGTCGCAACCCGGAAAATGCAGGTGTCGTAATTGCTAATCGCGTTGGCGCGGTACAGCTCGGCCTGGACGCTCTTCAGGCCCACTGAGGTCTCTGGCTTCGCCCCCAGCAGAAAGAACATATTATGCAGATAATGCGCACAGGCATTGTTGGCCGGGCTGTCCAATACCCACTCCCCGCGGGCGTTCTGCAAGGCGCCGGCCCAGTTGTTGCGGGCGTAATAGCTGTCTTTGCGCGGCCACAGAGCAATGGTCTTCAGACGCTTCGGCTGGCCCAGACGACCGCTCAGAATATCCGCTTTCAAGGCACGCATGGAAGAGCTGAAGGACCATTGATAGCCAATGGCGACCTGCAGGCCCGACCGGTCACGGGCAGCCAGCATCTGCTCCGCCTCGGACACCAGCGCACAGAGCGGCTTCTCGCACAGGACATTGCTGCCGTTGGCCAGGGCCTCGCAGGTCTGGGGGCAGTGCAGGGAAATCGGGGTGGAGATCACCGCCAGCTCGGCCTTGTGCTGCTGGTAGAACTCCGTGAGGGTATTATAGAAGGGGATGTTCTTTTCCTTCAGCTGAGCATAGAAATTGGCCTTCTCGGCGAAGGGATCGACCACACCCACAATCTTGGCAACCGGATTGGGCCCCTGATTCAGCAGGAGACTGCAATAAGTGCCGCCATAACCGCCAATACCCACCAAAACCACAGTAACTAATTCTGACATCGTGATGCCCTTCTTTCTGGTTCAGCAAATTCACCACACACCGCTGACGGTGCGGACTCAAACAATCTCCATACTTTGCCTGCGGCAACACCAGCACATGTAGGCAACCGTGACAAAATAGCTGGCCGGAATGCGGCAGCACGCCGCCACAAAGACCTCCAGCACGGTGGTCCGGCCGCCAAAGCCCATGGGTCCAATCCCCAGGCGGTTGAGGTCTGACTGCAAACTCAGCTCCAGCGCCGAGAGCTCGGGCACCGGACTGCGCTCGCCGATTTTCCGCAGCAGCTGGCGTTTGCTTAACTCATAGCCGCTGCAACGGTCACCGCCGATGGCCACCCCGAGAATACCCGGAGAACAGCCCTGCCCCTGTGCCCGCCAGACCGCATCCAGCACACAACGGCGCACCCCGGACAAATCACGGCCGGCCTTTAGCTCCTCGTCCGGGAGACTATATTGCCGGCTCATATTCTCGCTGCCGCCGCCTTTGAGCAGCAGGGTCACCCGGCTGCCATGCTCCCGGCCGTTCTCCTCCCAGTGAATCTGCGGACACCCGGGACCGAGGTTGTTGCCGGTATTCTTTCCCGACAGAGTATCGACACAATTCTGCCGCAGCAGCCCCAGCGCGGTGGCCTGGCTGACTGCCGCCTCGGCCGCAGTCCGGAAGGCCTGGGCCGGGAAATCCGCGGCTGCCTCGACGTAGAACTGCAGCATCCCGGTGTCCTGACAGATGGGCAGGCGGTTCCGGCGCGCCAGGGCGGCATTCTCCAGCATGGTCTGCAAGGCCGCTGCCGCGCTGGAATCCGGGGATTCCCGCTGCAGTGCCGCTGTCAGCGCCGCCTCCACCTCGGCCGGTAAATCAACCGAGGTGCGGGCGATCAAAGCCAGCAATTGCTCGCTTAAGAGCGACATCCCGGCTCCTTAGAGTTTTTCCACCTCGACCGCTTTTCCGGTCGCGATGGATTTGCCGGCGGCGACCATCATCGCCAGGCCCTCGAAGGTCTGTTCCATCGAGATCGGCGCGGGGCCGCCTTGGAAGAAGGCGCGGACTTCTTTCATCAAGTAGTAGTACAGCGGCCCGTCGACCAGGAAGAACTCGACATTCTTGGCGCTCTGGACGCGTCCGCCGTAGCGCCAGCTGCTGCGGGTGGACTCCACCACGCCGCGGCGGTCACCGGAATACTCGATGGTCGAGACCACGCTCTGGCCATTGTCGACCGCGAAGACCCGCTCGGCGCCGCAGCCCATGACCCGCTGCAGCATCTCGAAGGAATGCACGCCGTACCAAATCAGCGAGTCACCTGCAGCGGCTTTGCCCAGGGCCCCGAAGGTGTGACCGAACAGCACTGGCTCGCCCAGCTGGGCGAGCTTGTCCACCGCTGCACCGACCGCCGGGAACAACGGCAGACTGGAACCGGAAAAGACCCTGGTGTTGTGTTTTCTGGCCAGACGCACAATCTCCCGGCCGTCCTCAAGAGTACCGGCCAGCGGCTTGTCCAAGAAGACCGGCTTGCCCAGAGCAGCCACCCGCCGGAAGAATTCCAGATGATAAGCCGGGTCGTTGATTTCCAGCTGGATGGCATCGCAATCCGCAATGGCCGCATCAAAATCCTCGGTGACCTTGATGCCCCAGGCCTCAAGCTGGGCCTGACGCTTGTCCAGCCCCTCTTTGTTCTGGAACGGCGTCTCGAAGCGCAGGCAGGCAGTCACGGTCATGCCGTCAATCTTCTGTTCTGCAGGCAAATCGGGTGAACACATCAAACGCGAGAGCTCAACACTGTGACTGGTGTCCAAACCGATAAAGGCGACCTTGATTTTTTCCATTGTTTCTCCTGGCATTAATTGCTTCAGTTGTCCATTTCAAAAGGCAGAAGATATTTTTTCTGGTTATTGCATTGCTTGCAGCAGGCCACGATATTGCTTTTGCGGCTGCAGCCGCCGCGAATGATGGGGATCAGATGGTCCATAGTCAGTTCCCGGGGGGGAAAGCGCTGTTTGCAGTAGTAGCACAGCCCCGTCCCGCGCAAATTCTTCCACCACTGCGAGTCACGCAACACCCGGGCCTTGGCCCGCTCGCGCTTCACATGCTCGCTGTCAGCCGGCAGAAAGAAGTCCTCGCTGCATTCATTTCCGCTGCTCATCTCTGCTGGTTATCCCTGTTTTGCCAGCGCCTTGTGGTAAATCGGCCCGACAAACTTATTCAAGGGGAAGGAGCCCTGCAACCCGGCCCGGACGAACTCATGCGCAGTGCGCACGGCTCCGGCGACCGTCGCGCCCTTCCCCAGCTCAGCCGCAACGCAGGCCGAGAAGGAACAGCCGGCGCCATGCGTCCAGGCGGTCTGTACACGCTCCTCCTTCAACCAGGTAAATGCAGCACCGTCAAAGAGCACATCGGCGGTATAATCGGCAAAAATCCGGGGCACCTTGATGACCACATTCCGGGCTCCCAAGGCGTGGATACGCCGGGCGGCTTCCTCGACTTCGGGCACAGTGGACAGCTCGGTCATGCCGGCAAGCTGGGCCGCCTCAAATGAATTCGGCGTGACTACCTCAGCCAGCGGCAGCAGGCTGCGGATCATCGCCTGGGTGTTTTCCGGGAACAGCGGTTCGCTGGTGCCCTTGCAGACCATCACCGGATCAACCACCAGGTGGCGGACGTCTGCTTCCGCCAGCATTGCGCCCACGGTATCGATAATCTCCACGGTCGGCAGCATGCCGGTCTTGGCGGCATCGACGCCGATTCCCGGCAGGATGGTCCTGAACTGTGTCCGGATGGTGGCAATATCCACTGGTGTGACCACGTGCCCCCAATCCTCGGGGCGCATGGCCACCAGCACAGTCAGCACACTCATGCCATAGACATCGCGTTCCTGGAAGGTCTTCAAATCAGCCTGAATACCGGCTCCGCCGCTGCAGTCCGAACCTGCGACGGTCAATACTTTTTTTACTGCCATGAATTCAATCCCTTGTACTGTCACAGGAGGCGGCGTGCCGCCGCCCCTATCAACCTAAATTGCTATAATATAACCCACTTTATTTTTCTTTAGCGGTACACTGACTTGAAAAATGCAGTTCAGGTACTTTTTTATATGCATTTGCGGAAATCATCCGCAAAATACCCGCGGTAATATTTACGCCCTCACCTTCATTCATGCGAGGCTGATATGTCAAAGCACATCGAAGAGTCTTATGCCCTGGCCCGGGATATTTATGCCAGCCATGGCGTCAATACTGAAGATGCACTGCGCCGCCTGGCCAGCATCGAAATCTCCTTGCACGCCTGGCAGGGCGATGACGTGGTCGGTTTCGAAGACCTCAACCACGCCTTGACCGGCGGCTGCCAGGTCACCGGCAACTACCCCGGCCGGGCCCGCACCGCGGAAGAATTGCGCGCCGATCTGGACATGGCCCTGCAGTTGCTGCCAGGAGCAAAGCGCGTCTGCCTGCAAGGACACCAGGTCGACCGGATGCTGCCGGGACGCGACCGCGATCAATTCAGCATGGCCAATTTCTCCGCCTGGCTGGCCTGGGCGCAAGCACAGCACCTGGCTCTGGATATCGCCCCCTGCTTCTACTCCCATCCCAAACTAGAACACGGTTTGTCACTTTCGCACCCGGACCCCGCCATCCGGCGCTTCTGGATCGAACACGGCAAGGCGATCCGCCGCATCGGCGCGGAATTCGGCCGCGTCCTGGGGCGGCCCTGCGTCTGCAACTTCTGGGCTCCGGACGGCTTCAAAGACACCCCCGCCGACCGCGACCTCCCGCGCCGGCGACTGCTGGCCGCACTGGATGAATGCTTCGCCGAGGCATTCCCGGAAAGCGAGCTGCTCGACGCGGTGGAGCCCAAGCTGTTCGGCATCGGCACCGAATCCTGCACCATCGGCTCACATGATTTCTACCTGACCTACGCCGCCAGACGAAACAAGCTGATCTGCCTGGACTCGGGACACTTCCATCCCACCGAGTCCATCGCCGATAAAATCAGTGCTATCTGCTGCCAGCAGGGACGCATACTCCTGCATGTCAGCCGCGGCGTACGCTGGGACAGCGACCACGTGATCACCCTCAATGACGAACTGCTCAGCATCGCCCGGGAAAGCGTCGCCTGGGACTACCAGAAGCAAATCTATTTCTGCCTGGATTTCTTCGACGCCAGCATCAACCGCATCGCCGCCTGGGTCATCGGCACCAGAAATATGCAGAAGGCACTGCTGTGCGGACTGCTGGAACCCCGGCAGGAGCTCATCCGTATGGAACAGGAGTGGGATTTCACCGCCCGCCTGGCCCTGCAGGAAGAAAGCAAAGCCCTGCCCTGGTGCGCGGTATGGGACGAATTCTGCCGCCGGGCCGGAGTACCCGTTGGGCTGTCCTTCTTGCCCCAAATCCGTGCTTATGAACAACAAATCCTGAGCCAGCGCAGCTGAAAATCGTTTATGCAGAACACTACTGTTATCGAAGGTGAAAGCGGCATGTTCGCCGGCCGGGATTTTGTGCGCCTGCTGTTCCCCGCCAAAGAACTGCCGACGGTATATAACTCGACCACCGGCTGGAAATACGAAGCCGGCCGGGATTTCCGGCTCTCGCCGGACGCCCGGGTGCTCTGGCTGACTCAGGACTCACGCATCCCGCATGTCCTGAGTGCAGATTTGCACCCCGCGCCGGAAACCTGCGTGTTCTATCCCGAGGCGAACCACAACGCCATCGCCGGAGGCGTGGACGGCGCAGCGCTGCTGTTCAACAACCAGAGTTATTTCGCCCGCCAGCAAATAGAAATCGACTACATTACCAGCGAATACGACTTCCCCGCCCTGCCCCGATACCCTGACCGGTTGCAACGCTGCAAAGAGCGCCTGCACGATCCCAAGCGCAGCTGCAAAATCGTCTGTCTCGGGGACAGCATCACCGACGGATTCAACGCCAGCGGCCGGCTCGATTTTCCGCCGCAGCAGCCCTGCTATGCGGAATTGCTGGGGCAGCGGCTGACCGCCTGCTGCCCGGGTGAAGTCATCGTCCACAATCTGGGGGTGAACGGTACCAGCTCCCTGGCGGCGGTGCAGGCCCCCGAACGCTGGCTGCCGGAAAATCCCGATTTGCTGCTGATCGCCTATGGCATGAATGACCTGCGGCGAATGAGCGCGGCGGAATTCGCTGGTGTGATCCGCCGGGTCATCCGGCTGGCCGAGGAAGCGAACCCGGCGGTGGAGTGCCTGTTGGTCGCTTCCATGCCCGGCAACCCTCTCTGGGCCCATACCCCGCCCGCGGCCGCCCGGGCTTTCGCGGCGGCACTGCGGGAACTCGCGGACCAGGAACCAGCCGCTGCCTGCGCTGACGTGCATGCGGTCTGGCAGGAACTCCTGCAACGAAAGGATTTTTATGACTTGACCGGCAACGGTGTCAACCATCCCAATGATTTCGGACACCGGGTCTATGCCGAGACCATTCTGGCCCTGATCCTGGACCGGACGCAGCTGAACTGGACCAGGTGAGGCCGGAATATGAGCTTCTGCCAATCCTTCCCGCCCAGTGTTGACCAGCACGCGCGAATACTCTGCCTGGGCTCCATGCCGGGGGAGGAATCCCTGCGGCAGCAGCAATATTATGCGTTCCAGCACAACGCCTTCTGGCGCTTGACCGGGAAGATTTTCGCCTTCGACCCCGCAGCGCCCTACCCGCAACGCCTGGCGGCCCTGCTGGCCCAGGGCGTCGCCCTCTGGGACGTCCTGGCCTGCTGCGAACGCAGCGGCAGCCTGGATGGCAATATCCGCCGGCCCCGGCCCAACGACATCCCGGGGCTGCTGCAGTCCTTTCCCGGCATCGAAAAAATCTGCTGCAACGGCAGTACTGCCGGCAAGTATCTGCGGCGCTTTTTCCCGTCCCTGGCAAATGCGGCAATAATTCTGCCCTCATCCAGCCCGGCTGCGGCCAGGCTTAGCTTTGAGGAGAAGCTCCGGCACTGGCGGCAGGCACTGGCTCCGGCGGAGGGTCCTCCTCGCACCGGGCCATAATCTTCACTGCGGCTTGAACTTGAGCCGGGCGCGGTGTTTGGCACAGTCCCGGCAATTGCTCTGATGCAGGAGAATGGCCGGCTCGGCAGCCAGGATTTTCAGCATGGCGGCGGTAAGCTGCCGCACGTCCAGCAACGTGACTCTGGCATCGCCGATAGTGTTTTCCTGGATAATGCCGGTCTTTTCCAGTGCTTGCCAGTACGGCGCCCGGCGCCCCAGTTTATACCAACCGCCGCGGCAGCCGCCGGGGTAGTTTTTCACCTTCACGACTGCATCACCGGCCCGGGCATAAGTCTCATCCAGGTAGCCGAGATGCCAGGCCTCCAGGGCGTGCAGGTAGGTATTGCCGCCAATTGCTTCACCCAAAAACAGCAGCTTCCCGGCCCGGTCCAGCAGCTTCCGCCACGGGCTGGTAGAGGAAAAGATATCTTCCGGCGTTGCCGAGGCCAGGAACTCCTGGGCGTTCTGGCCCCAGGCACACACGGAATGAGTCGGGTGCGAGCTGCGGAGCACTCCGGGATGCAGCCGGAAGACCTCAGGCAAAGTCCCGACCCAGGTTTCAATCGGGGATTCCGCCGCGCTGAAAGGCGGATTCGGGCTGCCGTCCTCGGTGTCCGTTAATGCCGGCATGGCGACGATGCCTTCTGGCCCGACCAGCTCCTGCAGAGCCTCAATAACCGCCTCTGCGCCACCCACGATCTTGCCGAAGGAGCGCAGGCTGGAATGCACCATCAGCAGTGCCCCGCGGGCTATGCCCAGCGACTGCAACCCGGTGAGGATATCCTGCTTGCCGACCACCGAACGGCGGGTGATTCTGGCCAGCCCGGCCTTCTCCAGCAGCAGCGCCAGGCGCTGATATTTTTCCAGCTTCCCGGGGCCGGCAATTTGGGCGACCTCAAAGACGCTACGGCGGCCGTCAAACAGGTACAGATTGCTGCCCGGGTCCTCCAGCACCCAATACTCCAGGCAGTGATAGCCGAGAATCTGCGCGGCCTCAGCCCGCAAGTCATCACTCAAGGTACCGAAGCCCAGCGGGCCGGGCAGCAGGCGCTGCACAACCATCCGGTCGCATTCCTGCTCCAAGGCAGTATTGCCGGTGCTGATCACCGCCGGCCGCGGAGTGCGCGCTGGTTTGGCCGGGCGCTCCTGACTGGCACAGTAATACGCCTGGGCGGCCGCAATGGCCGCAGCAGTACTCAGTACCAGCGGTGACAACTTGTCCGCGGTATCGGTGTTGCTGTGATAAAAATAACGGTTCTGGGGCGCCGCCCCGGGCTCACTCCACAAGGAGCCGTACAACAGGCTCCAGGGCGGTCCGAAGCCGGGGTCCTGCAGCAGGTCCTCGTTATTGGACGAGCCATCGCGGGTGTAAAAACCGATGCCGGAATCGGCGGAGGCGATTTTCACCAACGCCAAGGCGCTCTGGTGCAGCGGGTCCGGCCGGAGGCGCGGGTCCTGCCAGAGCACAAAGCGCTCCTGATAACCGTCAATCTCCCGCCGCCCCAGGGAATCCACCGACATCCCGCCAATCGCATTAGCCATTTCTTCCGGGTGGCGCAGGGCATAGGCGTACAGACTGAAGACTTCCAAGCCATGGAAGAAGCGAATCGAGTGCTGAGGCTGGGGCAGGATTCCGTCTGCAATCAGCTGCTGCAGCGCTCTGGCGGCAGCCAGCAGGCAGGCCACACCGGCCACATTATTGGTCGCATGCGGCTCATAGGCGTGCGCAGTCAGCCAGAACACCCGCTGGTCCCGTCCGGGAATAGTTGCACTGACACAGGGAGCCTGCCCGGGAAACGTCCGGCTCTGCAGGAGGTACTGGGCCGGCACCGGCCCAGCGCGGCGGTACTTCTCCAGCAATGCCCGGGCATCTCTGGGGGTAATCGAGAAGCCGCAGATGGTCCGGTGCCGGGCATCGATCTGCCCTGCTCCAAAGGCATCGTTGAACCAGCGCCGGGAATCCTCCAGAGACGGATGGACCGGATGGGGGTTCACGCAGGCCAGGTACGCCTGCAGTCCGCGCGTTATCAGGGCACTGATTTCCGCTCCTGCCGGATAATGGGTGAACAACGCGATTTCGTCGCCACTCAGACAGTCCGGCAGCTCCTCGCTGGGGATGACCCGGCCGCAGCGGACGCCGGCGCTGTCAGCTGAGAACGGCACGATGCTGTACGTATCCTGGGCATAATCGGCCAGCCGTCGACCGTCCGTCTCCAGCCATCCGGCCTCGACATCCCAAGCCAGGGGGAAATGCCGGTCGGCATAGACGCTGCGGCCATCGGCAGGGAAAGACGTTACCTTGGTTTCCAGTCCACAGGACAAATACTCGCGGGCCAGAAAATCAATGCCCTGAGCGTAAGCCGAAAACGACAGCTGCAGGGGATATTCCCGATATCGTCCGGCGAAGGTACGAATCTGCTCACCGTCCAGAACGCCTTTAATGGCGGAATAGATCTCTTCCTGAGTCATGGCACCGTTTCCCCATATATGAAGATTGCGCAATTAAGCAGGCTGAGATGATTTGCTGACAGTATGCCGTCTCTGGCATGGTACCGGCAGCGGTCAGCCCCAGCAAAGGGCTGCAATTTGGCGGAAGCCCAACCAGGACAGAGTCACTTCAGCAGCTGCAAGACTGCTTTCGAGGCAGTCTGACCGGGCCGCTCCTGCAGGTCTTCCGGTGTGGGCTGGAACCAGTCCGCCGGGGTCGGGGCGACCAGTTCGATGTCCCGGCCATTGCAGGACATCTGCGGCTTGACGGTGCCGAACTGACCGCAGAGGCGCCACAGCCCCGGAGTAATCTGGCAGGTGAAGACCTTCTCTGCACCATCCCGGCTGGCATAGTAGGGTATGGTATGGCGGGAGACACCCTGGCTGTCAATCAACTGCAGGTATGTCTGATAGCTGGGCATCAGGGCTTTCAAGCGTAGCTGGAACTCCCCGGCTTCTTTGATCATAAAGCAGACTTCTGCGAAGCCGGTGGTGGTATACAAAGTGCCGTTCGGGCTGATTCTGGGCAGACGGGTAATCAGTCGCAGATTCGAGACTTCCGGCTCGACCCGCAGCTGATACACGCCGTCTTCCGCGGGATCAACCGTGATTTCGAAATTGCAACTGCGCTGGTCGCCCAGAACCAGCTTGCCGCTGTACAACTGCCGTCGGCCCGGCGCCAGCAGCGTCACCGCGCGCTCCTGCCCGTCACGGGTGGTGAAGCCGGCCTGGAGACTGAAAGGCTTACCGTCGCCTTTGAGCAGGAATTCATAAGTGCCCAACTTGGCATGTGAGGTGACCTGAAATGGTGTCTCGCATTGTCCCCGGCTCAAAGCCAGTGCCTGGGGTTGGCGCCCGAGATCCCGGACCGCCGCCATATACAGCGGCATGCGCTCCATCATAAAGTACTCGGTCGAATTCATCGGTGCGCGGGCCTGCACATCGGCAGTATTGTACCGATATAGAAAGAGCTCCACGAGCCAGGCTGCATGGGAGAGGTAGTGCTCCCGAGCGGTAATGCGCCAGGCCAGTGTCAGGATATTGATGTAGTCGTGCAGCTTCGAACCGCCGGAGGAGGCATCGCCGTAGCCGGCGATGTATGCATCCGCCCAGGCGACGATGGCCTGCTCGGTCCGCGGGTCCTTGGTCAACAGCCAGTACTTCTGCATGCCGGGGGCATAAATCGGCCAGCCGGGAAAGGAACCGGGAATCAGGGTCGAAGAGGGCAGCTGCGGGGTGGTAACCTGGCTGTTCAAAACCGCAGTGATGAATTTCTGGGCCAGCTCCAGATACGATGCATCGCCGGTGCCCAGATACAGGTCCACCAGAGAAGAAGTTACGCCGGTGCCTTCGCGGGAGGCATGCGCCTTGCGGAAGTTCTTTTTGGCGGCATCGCCCCACATGGTGGCGACCTCCAAACCGCGGCGGTCACCGGTGAGGAAGAAATACAGGAGCATGAATTCGGTCTGGGTGTTGTAGTCATGCACCCTGGTTCCGGCATGCCAGTGTGAGAGTCCCTTGTAGTCATTCAGACCGCCCTTGATCTTGCGGCTCCACTGCAGCTCGGGAGTAGTCTGGGCTTCGGATTCCGGTGTAGACCAGTTGCAGATGTCGATATCCATCAGATGGCGCGAGACTGCCACCGCCCAGCGCAAATACTCAGTATCGCCCTTGCGCAGAGTCAGCAGCCAGGGCACCGAGCCGGAGACATGATGGTAGCCCTTCCAGGTGCGGTACAGGTCATCCCAACGATTGAGTTCTTTGTTCCAGACTGTGTGCCCATCGCCGTAATTCCATTTGCCGAAATCCCCGGGGGGGGTCTCGCGGGCCAGCTTGCGCTCCAGAAGCCAGCGCTCCGTCAGATAGCTCTCGATTTCCGGAAAATTCTCCGGATCACAGTGCTGTACTGGCCCCAGCACCGTACTGGCGCAGACCCATTTGGGATCAGCCAGAGCAGTAAGCGGCTGGCTCCACACGGCCGGGCATTCTTCCCCGGTGGCGGCGAAATCGATGCGCAGCACGGCGGTCTTGGCCACCCCGAGGCAGCTCTCGATCCGCCCTTCCCGGAAGTAGCGCTTCTCATAATCATCGCCGATATCCCAGTACGCCGGCGGAGCCTGGAAATCAAGTACCTGCCCCTCGTGGCAGTACCAGAGATACTGCCGGTTCGCGTCGGTGACCGCACGTTCCGGCTTGGCCACACCATGCGCGGGCCAGAAATGATAAATCAAGGCATCAGAACGTGCTTCCAGCTCATTCGGGAAGTTCTCGCGGAAGTCATCGACATACAGCAGGGTGTTATCGCCGCGCAGCCAGCCCGGCGCCGCCTCACCATCGCCCTGCTCCCGCCAGACTGCCGGGCGGTCAGATTCGGCGACCAGGTATTTGTCATATTCGTACTGCAGCAGATAACGGCCGGCCATCTCGCCGGTCGCCCCGCCGATGTTCAGACGCTGATACTGCCCGGGCACGACAAAGCCGATGTCACGGAAGCGGGCGGCAGCAGTACCGCCGGTGATCAGGAAGGTGAAGAAGACCTTGACCTCGCTGCTGCCGGCATAAAAATGGCTGCGCAGGAGATAGCGGCAAAACTGCTCCCCCTGGTCATTCACGAACCACCCTTCGGCGCAGACCACCGCGCGTTCCGGGCCAGACTCCTCCAGCAGCAGGCGCTCCGGCTGCCCGGCCGCACGGTAGCGCACGCCCTCGGCGGTCAGAAAATACGCCCCGCTCTCGGGCAGCGCCCGCAGCGATGCGCCGGTCGGCTGCACGGATTCCAGGAACGAGTAATTCTGGCGGTTGATGACAAAAAGCGCCGATCCGGTATCGATCCGGAAGGCCTCCTCGCTGCTGCTGACCGACAACCCCGGCAACCCCGGTGCGGGTATCGCGGCGGCGCTTTCCCGGAGCACGAACTGCTGACGCGTCTCGCCGCTCAGTTCAGCCCGGAAATCGCAGGCCAGCCAGCGGATATCCTGGCGGCCGGGATAGCGGTTCAG
>JAAYYJ010000128.1 GCA_012515455.1 Oligosphaeraceae bacterium | reverse complement strand
CGATATTCCGGTTTGCTCATATCCATTGAGATATTGACATTGACCAGCTCTGCTGCTTCACTCATAGCTGCGGCAAGGCTCTGCGAAAAGGCATAAATATCGCTGACTTCCGTACCCTGTACCTTGACTTCCACCGCCTGCACACCAATCTGCCGGATACCCTTGACTTTCATCTGCATTACTGGCAGCTTGCCGCCGGGAACCTGCAATTTGCCTACCAAAGGGCGGATTTTGCTGACAAAGGCCGCCGTACTGATGCTGCGCTCCGCTTTCGGCTTCAGCAGAATGTCGACTTCTCCCTCATTGGCGATCTCATAGGTAGCCAGTCCCCAGACTCGCCCGCCGGCCATCGAATAAACACTCTTTACCTCTGGAAAATCCTTGACCTGTTTTTCGATCAGGGCGAGAATGCGGTCGACTTCTCCGACTGACGTACCGCTGGGCATCTTCACTTTCACCATCACCCGCCCGTCATCCAGCTCGGGGAAAAATTCCTTGCCGAGGTTGCGGGCGCTGCGCACCCCAAGTAACAGCAGCAGGACAAAGAGGATCAGAGTCAAAGAGCGCCAGCGCAGCAGCCAGCCCAGCAGCCAGCCATAAACCCCAGTCAGCCAATCGATGACCTTCGCAAAGACTCTGGCGGCCGGGTCCAGGCCGGCATCTGCTTTCAGCCAGTGCCCCGCCAGAAATGGGGTGATGGTCACCGAAACCAGCAGGGATATGACAACGATACTGGCGACCGTCAGCACCAGTTCCCGAAAAAGCAGTGAGGCCATGCCGGAAATGAACAAAAACGGCAGAAACAAAGCCAGAAAACTGACCGTTCCGGCAACAATAGCAGGGCCTACCTGACCGGTTCCCTGCAGTGCCGGGGCAACTCCGCCTCCCGATTTTTCCCTCCCCAGCACACTAGTGATATTTTCCAGAACGACGGTCGAATTATCCAGCAGCACTCCCAAGGCGACGACCAGCCCACCCAGAGAAAACAGGTTCAGCGAGAAGCCGGCGGTTTTCATGATAAAGAAGTTGGCCAGCAGGATCAGCGGCAGCACTACCAGCATGACCGCCACCTGGCGCCAGTTGCCAAGAAACAGATAGATTACAAGTACGACCAGGATGGCCGCCATGATTGCCGAATCTCGCACGCCGTTGATGGCGCCCATCACATAATCACCCTGATTTTCGACGATGCCAAACTCAATATCCGGGGGGGCTTCAGCAGTCAATTCTGCAAGTTTGGCTTTGACTGCCGCAGCCACTTTCACCGTATTGGCATCAGCCTGCTTGAGTATGTTGATCTTGACGCAGGGTTTGCCGTTGAAACGGGTATTCACCCGCAGCTCCGTGTGTGCGTCTTCGACCGTGGCCAGGTCTTCGATAAAAACCTGCTCTCCATTCGGCCCGCGCCCGACGACGACTTTGCGTATCTCCGCAAGACTTTCATATTCGCCCATGGTGCGGGCGATTAGCTCCCGGTTTTCCACCGTGATTCTGCCGGCAAAAGTCTGCCGGTTATCCCCTCGGAGAGCATTGGCTATGCGTTCCGGTGATAAACCATAGGCTGCCATGCGCCGGGGGTCCAGATGCACACGGATTTCTCGCTCCACTCCGCCAACCACTTCTGCGCCGGCAGTACCTGACACCGTATTCAAGCGTTCGACAAGCCATTTATCTGCCCATTCCCGCAACCAGACCAGCTGTCGGCGGTTTGAAGACAGGGTCATTTCCAATACTGGCAGTTGGGACGGATCGGCCTTGATGATCAGCGGTGCCTCCATATCGGTCGGCAATTGCCGGTTGGCCCGCCCCATCGCCGCCAGAACATCCTGATAAGCAATATCCACATCGACCCCATAGCGGAAATTCACCAGCAGCGTATACATCCCCTCGATGCAGGAGGAGTCGAGATAATCGAGGTTTTCCACGGTGGCCATAGCCCGTTCGATCGGCTCGGCAATCTGCGTCTCAATCTCATCTGGCGTCGCTCCACGCCACCAGATATGGATTTTGACCATTGGATAATTGATATCGGGCAGGTAATCAACCTCAATTTGCGTCAGGGAAAACCAGCCGATAACCAGGGCAGCCAGCATCAGTACGCTCACCGCCACCGGACGTTTTAAGGCCAATTCAGTGATTTTCACGTGACCGCTCCCCCTTTTCAGAAGCCTTGCTGCCCGGCTGCTGCACCAGAGATCCGTCCTTCAGCAGCTCATGACCGCGAACAATCACCAGCTCGCCGGCGGACACTCCGGAACTCAGGGCAACCTCCCCGGAACTCTCCATGGCAATACCGACCAGCCGGCGCCGGGCTACCTGTCCCTCGATTACATATACGATGACCGAGTCATCCGGCAGGCTCAACAAAGCGCTGTCCGGAACAATCAGAGCTTCCGGCAATTCGCCGGCGGCAACCTGCAAACGCACAAACATCCCCGGACTGGCCGGAACTCCGTCCGGAATCCCGGTTTCCGCCAGCCGAGTGCGGCTAATTTCCTCCAGCTCCGGATAAATCCGGCTGACCTTGGCAGAGTGTGTTTTTCCCTGGATGGCATCGAAGCTCAGGCGGGCAAGGGTTCCGGGAATCACCTGCAGGACATGCCGTTCCGGTATGCTAAAACGAACAACCAGTGATTCCGGATCGAGCAGGTCCAGCAGTGGTGCTTTGGCTGTGGCCAGATCACCGTTGCGAACATGCACAGCGCTGATCACCCCGTTGAACGGCGCAAAAATCCGGCATTCCGCTTCGGTCGCACGCGCTTTTTCCAGCCGGGCCTCTGCTTCCTTGACCAGTGCTTCCTGCACGGCAATGGCAGTTGCGGTCGGTCCGCGCTGCAACATCTGCAGACGTTCCCGGGCAGCTTTCAAATCGGTCTGGCTTTTGACTAAGGCGACGTGGGCCTTGTCCTGTTCTTCGCCGGGCAGAGAGCCGCTCTTGACCATCTGCTCAATGCGTGCCAAATCATTTTCTGCAAAACGGGTATTTTCCTGCAGCTGGGTGACCATTTCGGCAGCCTGGGCGATTTCTTCGCTGCGGGCACCGGCTTTCAGGTCTGCCAGACGTGCCTTGGCCACTGACAGTGCCGCATCGGCTGCTTCGACTTCCCGCCGGTAGATCGGACGCTCGATCTCCAGCAACTTATCCCCTTTTTTTACCGTATCTCCCTCCCGCCAGGGGCAGAAGGCTATCGGCCCTTCAATCGTGGCGCTGATGCGCACTGCATTACCGGCGGCGACCGTACCGGTCAGCGGCAACCAGCGCACCAGTTTCTCCTGACGTACAGAAACGGCTTTGACCGGCACGGGCTTGACTTGTTTTCCAGCCGGGTCGTCCGTTTTGTCACGACGGCAGCCTATTCCGGTCATCAGGGGCAGGAGACTGCCGGACAGCAGCAAAAATCGATAGATGCGGATTGTGTTCATGGTTGTCCTTTCGCCAGTTTTAATTGAGCCAAAGCGGTATGATAATCCGCCATTGCCCGGCAATAATTGGTCTGTGTGTCCAGCAGTGCGGTCTGGGCATCCAGGACATCCGTGATGGACCCCTTGCCCAATTCATATTTTTCCCGTTCGATGCGCAGGCTTTCCCCGGCCTGCTCCCCGGCTTTAGTCAAAGCTTCCAAACGCCCCCGTGCCGCCTGAATATTCAAAGAGGCGATGTCGAGTTCCAGGCGAATCTGCAATTCGAGTTTGCGCAGGCGCTCCCGGGTAGCCTCAAGCAAAGCGTATTCCTCCTGGATACGCGCCCGCACCTGTCCACCGGAAAAAATTGGTACTTGCAGCATAATGCCTGCCCAGCCGGTTTCCCGGTTGCTGTCATGACCCTGACTGCGGTCCGGAGAATCCACCGCCCAGCGCCGCCCGTAACTGCCCTGCAATAAGACGCTGGGCAGATGCCCCGCACGCGCCGCCGCCAGGGCTTCCCGGCGTGCGGACAAGCTTGCCCGCGCCGCCTGATAATCGGCGCGGGCATTCAGGCTGTCAGCAAGAATTCCGGGGGATTGCAGGCCCGGGTCCGGCAAGTCCGCCAGCGTTCCGGCGGGTTTTAGCAGTGCTGCTTCTTCCGGGCAGCCAAGCAGATTCGACAGTACACGCGTCTGCACCGCCAGAATATTTTTTTCGCTGACCAGGCGCTGTTCCAGGTCCGCCACGCGTACTTCGATCCGCAGGCGATCAACCGTTGCCGCTTTCTGCGCCTTGATCATCTCGAGTACCTGTTTCATGTGCTCGCGCAAAGCCTCCTGCGAAAATTCCAAAGAGATGATCACCCGGTTTTGGGCAAGAATTTGGTAAAAGACGCTCGAAACATTGTAAATCAGTTCTTCCCGGCTGTGCGACAATTCATTTGCTGCCGCACTGCGCAGCAATTCGCTGGCGCGCTGCTCACGGCTCAGGCGCCCGCCGGTATAAAGCGGTATGGACATCACCACATCACCAGACAGAAGCTGATCGCTGAATGCCCCCATTTGCCCATTTTCACTAGCTGGGAGCAAACGCTGATCATGCAGGTGATACATTCCTGACCCAACAAAATCCAGCCGGGGCAGACGACGGCCCAGAGCAGCCGCTGAACGCGCCTCCGCCGCACGTCCTTCAAATCCAAGCGCAGCCAGCTCCGGGTTTCCGGCCAAAGCCATCTCAATGGCCTTGTCAAGAGTCAACTCCTGCATTGAACCCGATCTGGCCTCCTGCCCGGAAAACAATATGCCGGCCAGGCAAAAAACGATCAACCGTCGAATTTTTCTCTGCACAATCATCAAAAACCTCTCGCTACTGGAATGGCTAAACAAGATACCTGATAATATACTCTGTATTCTCCGGACAAACACCAGCTCTATCTCAAAACTCGTTAATGGATGAAGATTGGTGATAGAGGGTCGCTGAAGAGGCGCCTTTTCGTTTGGCCTGGGAATGACTTGGTTTGCGCTGGCAGGAGGGAAAGCAGATGCCAATCTCGGCGCAGGAGCAGACCTAGCCCAAATCCTGGTTCTGACCCGATCGCGCCCGCTCCCGCTGTCGGCGCAGGAGCAGACCTAGCCCAAATCCTGGTTCTGACCCGATCGCGCCCGCTCCCGCTGTCGGCGCAGGAGCGGACCTAGCTGAAATCCTGGTTCTGACCCGATCGCGCCCGCTCCCGCTGT
>JAAYYJ010000011.1 GCA_012515455.1 Oligosphaeraceae bacterium | reverse complement strand
GACCCAGGAGCAGGCGGAAGCTCTGCTGGCCAAAAATGCGAGAGAGCAGGCCGAGCGCGGCAAGAGCAGCCCTACGGTTGAGATCCACCAGAGCCTGAATGCCTTCGAGGGGCTGGATGGCAATGCCGGCGGCAGCCGGATTGAGGGCGCAGCGGCGGGACCGCATACCGTCCGGCGAGAACAGCCCAAGGTCGGGCGCAATGACCTCTGCCCTTGTGGCAGCGGCAAGAAATTCAAGGCCTGTCACGGTCGTTAAGTTTGGCATCAAGAGATTACAGTCAGCAGCAGGAGGACAGTAATGGAGCAGGACATCCGGATTGGGACTTTGGTGCAGGGCAAGCCTGGAGCGGACCAGTATATCCGCCAGATTATCCCGCATGGCTTCGAGAGCTTCGCCATCACCTTCGGCGATTCCTTCAAGATTGCGCCCGAGGAGCTGGCCGGGAAAATCATGCCTATGCTCGAATCCGAAGGTCGGAAAATCGGTGCGATATCGCTGTACTGCAATCCCTTGAAAGACGATGAGGCGGGCGAACGCGCGCGGCGGCAGTTCCGTCAATTGATCGATTGTGCGCCTTTGTACCAGACTGATGTGGTAAGCGGTTTCACTGGCCGGGTGGCCGGGGCGTCGGTGCCGGATTCGCTGGCGCGTTTCAAGGAGGTCTGGACGCCGCTGGCAGAGTACGCTGGCGAGCGCGGCATCAGGATTGCCTGGGAGAATTGTCCCATGAGCGGCAACTGGCTCACTGGCTCACACAATATCGCTATCAACCCCGCAGCCTGGGAGCTGATGTTCGAGGCTATCCCATTGCCTAATATCGGTTTGGAATGGGAGCCCTGCCACCAGATGCTGCAGCTGATCGACCCGATGCCGCAACTGCGGCAGTGGGTCAGCAGAATTTTCCATGTCCACGGCAAAGACGCCACCATCCATCGCGAGGTCCTCGCCAAGTATGGCATTGCCAGTCCCAAAACCTTCGCCTATCACCGGGTGCCAGGATTCGGCGACTGCAATTGGGCCGACATCATCTCCGATCTGCGCCGGGGAAAATTCCGCGGTTGCATCGACATCGAGGGCTGGCATGACACGGTCTATCACGATGCCCTGGAAATGACTGGACAAGTGCACGGTCTGAAATATCTGCAGTTTTGCCGCGGCGGAGATTATGTCGCCAATCCCAGGGTGGAGAACTGAATGCGTTGCTGCTGCGGGCCCGCTGGGACAGCAACGAGCGGCGACGGCGCCGCGGAGGATGTATTTCGGGATTGAGGCAGATTTTTGGATTTGGAGCAGAATGTGGTGTCAGACAACAAAGAAAAAAGTATTCAGGAAGCCGCAGCGCAGTTGCGTGCTGTGATGCTTCTGCTTTCAGCTCCAGCGGGGATAAAAGAAATCGAGCGGGTCCTGTTCCTGGCTTCCCGGTGTCTGCCGCGCCTGGCCCGGATGCCGCTGGCCAAGCTGGAGAAGTTCGTCAATTACTTGACCCGTAACGGCATTCTGGTTGCTCAGGACGGCAAGTGGTCGGCGGCCAACAGCAGCCCGGAGGAAATCCGGCAAGTGCTGTGCGACCCCCGCTACAAGAGTCTGCCCGACTGCATCTCCCGGGCGATTCCCGCGATCGGCAATCGCGGCACCCCGGACCTGGAATACCTCAAGCGCGATATCCGCAATGCCTTTTATGCGTGCGAAGGGAAACTGCTCAATGCCAGTCTGACCAACCTGCACGATTACTTCCCGGCCGAGAATGAAGACGGGCAGGGGGTGTCCTTCCTGCTGGATAATCCCGATTGGGAGAACCTGGTTTCTCTGCCGGAAAAGCTGCTGCCCATCTGTGCCTGGCAGATCCTGCCAGTGGCCATGAACAAGCTCCTGGATGTCCGGGTGATCGAGCAGAAATTCCTGGAACTGCACCAGAGCTTCCCGTTGCGACCAATTCTGTATATGATCGACTATGAGCTGCTGCGGGGAAATTTCAAAGCGGCTACGATGCTGATCAAACATGTGCAAAAGGCGACCACCAACAACGTCCTGAAGCTGCGCAAGGCCTGGTTCTTCAGCATGCTGGGCAGAGACGAGCAGGCGGTGAGCCTGTTTACTGATTCTCTGCACGAAGTGCGGCAGGAAGGCGAGCACGATTTCTATTTCCAGACTGTCGGTGGACTGTTCTTCCTGTTTTCCCAACTGCGCACCGCCACACCATCATCGCTGCTGACCGCCGAAGCCAATGCCGAACTAGGACTGCGCAATTCCAGCTGGAGTATGGTCTACCAGCGCCTCCTGGGGGTCATCCGCTATCGTCGCACCCAGGAGCTGCCCGGAGAGATCCCCGAACCAAAGGCCCTCAACCCCCTGCAGGAGTTCTTCTGGATCCTGGGGTCGTACTGGCTGGCTTCGGGGCTGAGCGATGCGCAACGCGACAGCATCAGCCGGATCGGCAGCCAGGCGGCAGGAGCCGGTTTCGACTGGCTGGCCCAGGAGTGCGAGGAGCTCCTGCTACGCACCGGTGACAGCAAAGATACCTACTCGCCCAAAGAATTCCACACCGAATGCGGAGCGTCCAAGGAAGTGCCATTCCTGCTCAACTGCGTCCAGACGGAAAACAGCTGGATGACCAGACTGAAAAATTTCCGCGGTTTTCTCGAAAGCCTGCCCGACCGCAGCGTCCGTCGCCTGATCTGGCTGGTGGAAGCCGCAGATGCCGACAATGGCCTGCTGACGGTCCGCCCCATGGAGCAGCACGCGATTCGCAGCGGCAAATGGAGCAAAGGGCGCAAGTTCACTGCCTTCCGCAATCAGAACTACAACCGCATTGAGCAGGACCTGGATTCCTACATGTCAGGCTATCAGCTGACGCCGCAGGATAAATTCGCCTGCTCTATCCTGCGTGAGGCATTGAGCAAGATCGAGGAGAACGCGAGCAATATCATCCCGGCCTGGGGTTCGGTCTTCCTGTCCCTGGTCGGCCACTCGCACATTCTGCTGGAGGCGCAGGTGCAACGGCATTTGCAATGCCTCACCGCTTCGCCCTATATCCGTCTGCTCTGCCACGACCACTATTACGAATTCCAGCTCTGGCCGCCGGCTCAGGGTAACGAGTCGATTGTCCTGCGCCTGAATCAAGGTGACGTGATTACGGTATATGTTTTCGACAATGAATACATGCAGCTGCGCCAGCTGATCGGCAAGGAACTGCGGCTGCCCTGCGACGCCCAAAGCCAGCTGGTGGAAATGCTGGAGAATCTCTGCCAGCGCTACCAGATCCTCTCTGACTGTCCCCTGACTGCCGTGAAG
>JAAYYJ010000127.1 GCA_012515455.1 Oligosphaeraceae bacterium | reverse complement strand
TTGCGCACACTCTTGAAGATGCTCTCCCGGTCCAGCGGCTGCAGGCTGACCAAATCCACGATTTCAGGGTCCCAGCCCAGTTCCTGCACGGCCTTCTTGACCGCGAGGCAGAGCGGTGTCATCGCAGAATAAGTCAGGATGCTCAGGTCCGTGCCGGGGGACAGCACCTCCGCCTTATCCAGGGGCAGCAGATATTCCCCCTCCGGGACCTCACCCTGCTGTGGATACAGGCGTTTGTTCTCGATCACCACCACCGGATTGTCGTCCCGGATGGCGGCTTTCAGAATGCCCTTCACCTGCCTGGGAGTGGAGGGGGCCACGACCTTCAGGCCGGGAATGCCCAGCAGCAGACTGCTCAGCATCTGGGAATGACTGGGGCCGTAGCCGCCTTTGGCTCCCCCCGGCGTGCGCAGGACCATGGGCACTTTCAGCTGCCCGTTGTACATATAGTGGATTTTACCGGCGCTGTTGAGCAGCTGGTCCAGAGCCAGAGGCAGGAAATCCATAAACATAATCTCCACCACCGGACGCAATCCCAGCATTGCCGCCCCCACCGCCATACCGGTGAAGCTGTTTTCGGAAATCGGCGTCTCACGGATGCGCTGTGGGCCGAATTTCTCGTAGAGTCCCTTAGTCACCCCGAAAGCCCCGCCATAGAGCCCGATGTCCTCACCCAGAAGAAACACCTCGGGGTCGCGAGTGAGCTCTTCTGCCAAAGCGCTATTTACGGCTTGCGAATAAAACATGGCTGGTGCCTTCATTGGTGCCCTGACCACTACGGGCCGGACAGTACTGAGCCTTCAGGCGAACACGCCGGCCAGGGTCTCCTCCCGGCTGCCGACCGGTGCCTGCAGCGACTGCCGGGCTGCGGCCTCGACCTGCTCGGCAGCCTGAGCCCGGAGCAGCTCCAGGCGACTGTCCGGGATGCCGCGCTGCAGCAGCTTGTCTCTGGTGATCTGCAGGCAATCGTGCTCCCACATGTCCTGCTCCTCAGCCTTGCTGCGATAAACCCGCGGGTCATTCTTGGAATGGCCGCAATGGCGATAGGTCGAGAGCTCGAGCAGGAACGGCCCGGCGCCGCTGCGCACCTGCGCGAGCGCCTGAGCCGCGGCCTGCGCGACCGCCTCGACATCGCTGCCATCGGCAGTATCAGCCGGCAGGCAGTATGCCTGAGCTCTGGCGGATACACGGCCGCCGGCGCAGGATTTCTCCACCGGATTGCTCATCCCGTACCGGTTGTTTTCACAGACATAGAGCACCGGCAGTTTCCAGAGCGAGGCCATGTTCAAACTCTCATGGAAAGTCCCCTGGTTGCTGGCGCCGTCACCAAAAAAAACAATCGCCACCTGTGCACTGCCGCGGTACTGCAGCGCCAGGGCCGCACCCGTGGCAATGGGCAGACCGCCACCCGTAATGCCGTTGGTGCCGAGAAAAAATTTATCGGGTGCGGAGAGATGCTGTGATCCTCCTCTGCCGCCGCAGTATCCATCGCTGCGTCCAAGCAATTCGCTCATCACCCTCTGCAGTTCCAATCCGCGGGCCAGCAGATGTCCGTGTCCGCGGTGATTTGAGATCAGCCAATCGTCCTCCCGGGCAGCGGTAATCACTCCCACGGCGCAAGCTTCCTGTCCGATACAGAAATGCGAGGTACCGCCCAGCAGTCCCTGGGAAAAGAGCTCCGCCAGTTTTTCCTCGAACGCCCGGATCAAGCACATCCGGGCATAGCAATCCAGCAAGGTCTGTTCCGGGAACTCCATACCAGGCTCCGTCAAGGGTCAGGATTTCAGCTTCACGATCACGAATTTGCGGCCGGTATCGCCGGGGATGGGCTCACTCTCGGTGCAAATCTGCTCGTCCTGCTCCAAAGTAATATGAATAACTCGGCGTTCCGCTGGTGAAAACGGTCCCAGTTTCTTTTCCTGCTGCCAGCGTTTGACCTCCTTGGCCGCCTCAGTGGCCAGGCATTGGAAGCGCTCCTTGTCGACTCTTTCACCCCGATGGCGGGGGCCTTCTCCGCCAGTACGACCGGTGGAATAACCATCGACCTCGACCGGAATCCAGGGGTTGTTCTCGTCGTTGCGCTTCATAATGCGGTTCAACAGCAGCTCCAGGCTTTCCAGATTCTGGCCCTTGCGCCCGATCAGCCGCCCGGATTCCCGGGACTCGAGGCAGAGCTTCAGTCTCTCGCCATCAATCAAATCAGCAGTGACCTTCGCCTGCAGCCCCAGATGTTCGACCATCTCGCTCAACACTGCGACAGCCTTGTCTCTCAATTCATTAGCATCCATCATTCTTTCTCCATCAGGCCTTAGTTTCCCAAGGGATAACCACGGTTTTTTCGGCGCTGTCTTTCTTGCTTTCCAATTTGCGGATCACCAGCATCTGGGCAATTGACAGTACCTGGTTCACAGTCATATAAAGCGTCAGGGCCGAGGGCATGCCGTAAAAAAAGAAGATGAATACCAGCGACATCATATTCATCATCTTCGCCTGCTGGGGATCAGCCGAGGGAGTAAGCTTCTGCTGGAAGTACATGGTCAGGCCCATCAGCAGTGCCAGAGGCCGGATCGGCAGCCCAAACAGACTGAAGAACAGATCATCCGGCATGGACAGGTCCACCGCCCACAAGAACCCCGCATGCCGCAGTTCGATGGCATTGCGGAAAGTATTGAACAACGCGAAGAAGACCGGAATCTGGCACAGCATGGGCATGCATCCGCCCAGCTGACTCACGTGGTTGGCTTTGAACAGCTCCTGCTGCTTGCGGTACATCTTCTGCGGGTCTTCCTTGTATTTCTCACGCAGCTCCTTCAAATAGGGACTCAGCGCCGACATCCGCCGCATGGACACGGTGCTGCGGTGATTGAGCGGCCAGAACAAAATCTTGACCAACAGCGTCACCCCGACCACGCCCATACCGTAGCCGATAGAGACCGGGAACAGCTTGCTGATCCAGACCATGGCCGCCAGCAGGGCTCGGCTCAGCCAGCCCATCCAGGCGAAGTTCCAGAAGAAAAACCGGTCCATCTCCATAATGGAGTCCAGCCTGCCGCCCATGGCATGCAACCGTTTGATGTCCTTGGGTCCGCTGTAGGCCGAAAGCTGATACTGCACCTCCTGCCCCGCCGCCAGGGTGCTCGCCGGCAGAATGGCCCGCGCGTGATAACGCAGCTGGCCGTTGCTGCTGACCAGACCCTCAGCAGTTACGCCAGGGGTGGCATTGGGCTCATAGCCGCTGAAACCGCCCTCGAAATCAGCCTTGATATACAAGAGGAAATATTTCGAATGCACCGACAGCCAGGCGCCCGGTTGCGCGGCACAGGCGGCCAGCTTCTCCTGGGTCATCTTCTTGCTCAGGTCTTTGATATTCAGAGCCGCAGGAGCAATCCGTCCGTCCGGCAAAAGCTGCCCGTAAGCCACGCCGCCGGACGACTCACCCATGCCGGCCTTCTTGCCCGGTTCAGACAGCAGTGGCGGCAGAGCCCCGCATTCGACCCGGAAATTCTGCACCGCCAGTGGCCTCTCGGCCAGGTTGCGGATGGAGATGGTGTATTTAATGGCATAACTATTCTCCTGGTCGACCGCCCAGCGTTGCTGCACCAGGAGATTGCCGTCGCTGCTTTTCTGCTCCAGGATGATGCTCTGGTCGTTCTGCCGCTCGGCCGAGCCGGGCTCAAGGGTCCAGCCGCCAACTTCAGTGAGCAGTCGCAGGAACGGGTACTCCGGCTGTCCCAGCACTACCGGCCCGCCGTTGTCATCGCCGTTGCGGGATTTGCGCAGGGAATGCTGGTCCAGAATCAACTGGTCGATGCCGCCATAAGCCGGATCGAGGGCCGCCGAAAAATCGCCTTCCTGGCGCAGCTGCAGCCGTTCCAGGGCGGAACTGGGGGCCGGGCGCAGCGGGTCGTATGCCGCTGCCGGCACTGCCGCCGGCAAGCTGCCCGGCGCGGCTGGCGGCAGGGACAACCCCGGAGCATCTGCGCCGCCAGGAACCGGCTCCGCCGGGACTGCACTCTGGCTGACCGTAACCGGCTGAGGGGATGGCGGCTGCCCCTTGGGGCCGAAAAATAAAATCAGGAAGAAAGACAGCACACAGCCGGTCACGCCTAAAACAGTGACCAAATCATATTTTTTTGGGTTCATTCTCAATGATATCCACTTGCGTTCCGGGTACGGGGTCGTAAACCGGTCCGTGATAAAAAGGCTGGCAGCGCATTACCCGCCACAACAGTAGACAGAGCCCCTTCAGGCAGCCATGCTGCAGGATGGCCTGCCGCCCATACTCTGAACAACTGGGCTCAAAACGGCAGCAACGCGGTTTGAACGGACTGATGCACTGGCGGTAAAAGCCAATCAGAGCCAGCAAAATGCGCTGTGTGATTCCCATTCCGGGCATGTGCTCCTCAACCTGCCCCCAGCATCATAACTAGTCCAGCTCCGGCTGCGCCTGACACAGCCCGGATCGGCTGAGCAGGCTGCGGACTTCTTCCAGGACATCCTGCATCTTCGCGTCCAAAATCCTGCGTCTGGGAATCAGCAGCATCCAGACCGGCTGCAGAGAGGGATGGATGCGCCGGAAGACCTCCCGGAACAACCGCCGGGCCCGGTTCCGCCGCACCGCCAGAAGGCTGAATCGCCGGGAAATTAAAAACGCCACCCTGCGTTGTCCGTCGGGCGGCGTTTTCAAGCAAACCAGCACACAATACCTTCCCGCCAGACTCACTCCCGTGCGCTTGACCAAATCAATATTGCTGAAGTTGGTCAGCCGGGAATCCTTGCCGAAAGCTGAGTCCAAGTCCTTGCTTTTCCTGGATTTGTCTTCTGGCATCAGAATGGCTCAGAGAAGGCAAAATCAGGCACTCAGACGCTTGCGACCAACTCTGCGACGGTTTGACAGTATCTTGCGGCCGTTGCGAGTCGCCATCCTGGCCCGAAAGCCAAGCTTGCGTTTGCGGCGCAAAACGTGGGGCTGAAATGTCATTTTCATAAGTACAGTTCCTCAAGGTTTATTTTAGTTTGCAAAACCCAAAAATAGTTGTCGGAACGGTTAATATATACCGTAATCCAGACTTCGCAACCCAAAAATGATTTATTTCCAGTTGTCGTTTCTGCCCACCAGACAGCAGATCGATGGTCGGGTCTGAGTTGCTGGTCCTGGTGGGCAGCGGCGTGGTGCAAGCGCGTGCTTCAAGCGCTGAAGATGCTTTCGCCCCGCTCATCGAGGTCAAGCACTGCAGCCAGCAGCAACTGGGTGCTCAAGCGGAGGTTGTCCAAGTCCACCCGCTCAGGGATATCTCCAGGCAGATGATACTGCTCGTCGCTGTAAGGATATGAACCGAGATTCATAATGGTGCGCTGATAGCCGGCCTTGATGAAACTGCCGTCATCGTCGTTGATGCATTTTTTGGGAGCGCAGAATACTTCCAGGGGCAGCTGGTAGCGCTGCGCAGTTCGTGGCAGCAGCTCCGCCAAAGCCTGGCCCTCAGGCGTGCTGTAAATGGCGTAATGGGTCTTGCGTTTCGCGGCGAAATCAGCATCGGACTTGCCGTCCAGCGAATCCTGGTTCAGGACTGCGATGATGTTGTCCCCGCGTTCCCGGGCGGCGTTCGCAGCACTGGCGCTGTGCCAGGGCGTGTGCTCTTCATTGCAGAACAGCACCCGGACAGTACGCTGGCGCGGCAACGCGGAGAGCAGCCGCACCAGTTCCAGATTGGCGACCGTGCCCACTGCATTGTCGTGGGCGCCGGGGGAATTGATCCAGCTCATCGAGTCCTTGTGGGAAATCAGTTGGATGATTTCGCCGCTGCTGCCGCTCCCGGGCAGGGTCACTTCTATATTATGGGCATCGTACCAGGGGTCTTCCGGCTGCGGTTTGTCATACCAGTGATGCAGCGGCTTGGCACTGTTGCAGCGGAATGCCTGCACCCGGTTGGGAACCATCTCCACCAGAGAAGAATACCGCCGCATCTCCGCCGCGATGAACTCATCGGTCTCATCCAGGGAATTTTTGCTCTGCCAGGGGCGGGTGTATAACACCGTGCGGAAGGAAAATGGGTCACGGCAGAGATGGAACAAATCGCGGCGCAGGCGGTCCTGCGAGACCTCAGCAAGCACTTTCGGATTCATAGCACTCCTTGAGCTGGAAAAAACATCCTCGACCGGAACAGGACAGCTGCTACTATACACGCAATATGGCAAATACAAGCCCGGCGGGCAAAAATCAGCCGGCGCGGCCGGCCGCCCCTATTTGCAATTGGCCGCAGTCGAGTGCATATTATTTCCTGCCGGACTGCGCTCATTCACCCATACAGGAGGAAAACAGCCGCCATGCATCAAAATGTCAAAATCCGCAACGCCCTGGCCCAGGGCGGAGGCATCCTGCGTCTCGCTCCGACGTGGGTCCCGCGTTCATTCTGCCTGCCCGGACGGCGCCTGAAGCTGCACCCGGACGACTACTACGCTTACGGTGGCCAGCGGGGTGGCATTGACGAGCGCTGGTTCAGTTCCACCACGCCTGCCAACAACGGCCCGCTGACCACCAGAAACGAGGGCATCAGCCACCTGGTCGCGGAAGCTGAGGAGCTGATTCCCTTCACTGAGGTGGTAGCGGAACTGGGGCCAGAACTGCTGGGCGAGCCCCTCTGGCAGAAATACCGCGGCTGGCCGGTCTTTGCCAAATTTTTTGACAACCTCGGTCCGTTGCCGCATCACATCCATCACCGCGAAGAGCACGCCCGTCTGGTTGGTCAACATGGCAAGCCGGAGAGTTACTTCTTCCCCACCCAGCTCAACCCCCACCGCGGTCGTTTCCCCTATACCTTCTTCGGCATTGAGCCGGGGACCAGCCGGGCCCAAATCCGCCAGTGCCTGGCCGATTTCAACAAAGGCGACAACAAGATCACCAACTACTCCCGCGCCTACCGCCTGGAGCCGGGCACGGGCTGGGATGTCCCTCCCGGGCTACTGCACGCGCCGGGCAGCCTCTGCACTTACGAACCGCAATTTTCCAGCGATGTCTTCTCGATGTACCAGAGCCTGGTCGATGACCAGATCGTGCCGGAAGAGCTGCTCTGGAAAGACTGCCCGCCGGAAAAAATCGGCGATCTGGATTACCTGCTGGAGCTCATCGACTGGGAACTGAACCTGGACCCCGATGTGCTGTCCCATCGTTTCATGCGTCCCCGCCCGGTCCGGCCGGAGGCGGAGATGCAGTCCGAGGGTTACAGCGAGCATTTGATCTGCTACCGCTCAACCTTGTTTTCCGCCCGTGAGCTGACAGTTCTGCCGGGACGCACCGCCCAGGTCCGCAATGACGGCCCCTACGGCTTCATCATGGTCCAGGGCCATGGCACCTGCAATGGCCTGCCCATCGAGACACCGGCCCAGATCCGGTTCGGACAACTCACCCGCGACGAATATTTCGTGTCTGCGGCAGCGGCCCGGGCCGGCCTGAACCTCTGCAATGGGTCTGACACTGAGCCTCTGGTGATGCTGAAGCACTTCGGCCCGACGCTGCCGGCCTGAGCCGCTTCCAGCGCCAGCGCAGGTCCTTCAGGGCGCATAGTACATCCCGCCATTGATGTTGATGGTCTCGCCGGTCAGGTAGGAATTGCTGATAGCGAACAGCACCGCTTCAGCAATCTCTTCGGAAGTGGCCCCGCGGCCCAAGGGGATGGCCGCGCTCTCCTGCTGATATTTTTCCGGGCTCAGGCGCAGGTTGATATTCTCGGTAATCACCATCCCGGGGGCGATGGTGTTGGCCGTAATGCCGTAGGGCGCGCCATTCTCGGCGAAGGCCCGGGTCAGCCCGTGCATGCCCAACTTCGAGACCCCGTAGGCAATCATGTTCATCTCCGCCGGCCGGAACGCCCGCACCGAGGAGACATTGATGATCCTGCCCCAGCCGCGTTCCCGGGCCTGCTGGAACAGCTCCAGCGAGCAGAGGAAGGCCCCCTTCAGATTGACCTCCATGACCTGATCCCACCAGTCGCCCTCGCTCATCTCCGCCCGGCGCCGCCAGGGGTCCAGCCGGGCATTGTTAACCAGGATATCGACCGGTGCCAGTTCTTGGAACATCTGCTTGACCATAGCCTCATCCGCGACATTGCAGCGCCAGGCGCTGGCGCTGCCGCCGGCGGCGCGGATTTCCGCGGCCACGCTTTCCGCCTTATCGAGATGATTGGCGCAATTGACCACCACCCGGCAGCCGACCCGCCCCAGACTCAGAGCGATGACCTTGCCGATGCCCTGTGAGCCGCCGGTAACCAGAGCAGTCTTTCCTTGCCAGTCCATGGATACTCCTTTTTTCATCAGTTGTGAATCCTGCATCTTGCTGCGGGAATAACATAAGGCCCGCCGGAGAAAATGCAATTGGGAGATAATGATGCCTGTCACCACCGCGCCGTACTATATCGGGCTGGACCTGGGGACCAGCGCCAGCAAAGGCGTACTCTATTGCCGCAACCGCAACGCCGTGCTCGCCCGCGGCAGCTGCCCGGTCCGCCATCTGCGGACACCGGACGGCCGGGATGAGATCGCCCCGGAGTCATACTGGCAGGACACCTGGGGCCTGATTGCGAGTCTGGCCGCGCAGTCCCCCGCCCCGGTCCGCGCCATCGCCTGCTGTGCGGCTTCTGGCAACACCCTGGTATGCACTGCCGAGGGGCAGGCCAAAAGCCCGATCATCTCGTGGCTGGACCGCCGGAAACTCCCTGCGCCCTGCCCGGACCTCCATGACCTCGTCGGCTGGCCCTGGAACGGCGGCTTCACCCTCGCCCATCTGCTCTGGCTCAAGGAGCATCAGCCGCAGCTGTTCGGCCCTAACAGCCATTACTGCATGAACAACGACTGGGTGCAATACCGTCTCTGCGGAAATTGGGCTCTGGACTACTCCTCCGCCACGCCGTCATTCCTGCAGGATCAGAAAAACCGCTGTTACCATCGGGATTTCCTGCAGCTGCTGGGCATCGGGGAACAGCAGCTCTCGCCACTCTGCCCCAGCGGCACCCGGATCGGGTACCTGCGCTCCGAGCTCTGCGGACCGGGGCTGAGCAGCAGCACTGCGGTGGTCAGCGGCTCCTTCGATCATCCCTGCGCTGCCCGGGCGGTGCAGGTCCTGCAGGAGGGCGAATTGCTGCTCTCCTGCGGCTCGTCCTGGGTCGGTTTCCAACCCCGGAACACCCGGACGGTGCGGCCCGGGCATCTGCTCGATCCATTTCTGCGCGACCAAGGCGGCCCCTGGGGCAGCATGGTCGCACTGAGCAAAATCGGGGTGGAACTGGAAGAGTGGATTTGCGCCCATTTCGGTTCTGACGACCAGCGGTACGAACTTTTCAATGCTGCGGCCTGCGCCGGCGAGGGCCCGGCCCGGCAACTGATGCAGGAGACCTTCCGGCGTTTTCAGGCGCTGCTGGGGGACCGCCCGGTCCGGCGCCTGGCCATGGTGGGCGGGCCGTCCGAGGGTGCCGGCTGGCGGGCAGTGGCCGGGGAGGTCCTCTCCGCCGAAATCGTCATCTCTGAATATTCCAAAGAAGCCGGGGCGGTCGGTGCCGCCCTTTTGGCCGCACAAGGAGCACAACCATGATCTACCCCAATGTCTCAACCGAGGACCGGGCCATTTTCCGGGAGGAATTCCTGGGGCGCCTGCCCGGACAGATTTTCGACAGCCACGTGCACGTGTTCAAAAAAGAGATCTTCCCGCCGGAGTACCGCCCGCCCGAAAAAAGCTGCTATGCGAAATTCGGCGGCGAGCACCGCCTGGAATTCTGCCGTCAGATGTACCGCGATCTGCTGCCCGGCATCGAGGTGAAATGCAATTGCTTCGCCACTCCTGACCCGCAAGCCGACCGGGCTGCCGCCGCCGCGCTGGCAGTCGACAACCGCAACGTCTTCGGGATGGCATTGCTGGGACCGGATGACAGCGTGGCGGAACTGAGCCCGCTGATCGAGCAAAACCGCCTGGTCGGTTTCAAGCCCTACCCGAATCTGGCGGCCGCAGCCGCCGGCAAGCCGATCCGGGAGGCGCAGCTGGCGGAGTTTTTTTCTCCGGCTCAGCTGGAGTACATCGACGCCGCCGGGCTACTCTGTGTGGTGCACATCCCCCGGCCGGGACGGCTGGCGGACCCCCTGAATCAGCGGCAGATGGTCGAGCTCTGTGAGAAATGCCCGGGCGGGCAATTCATCTTCGCCCACATCGGTCGGGCGTATTATATGCAGAATATCGTAGGGAACCTCAAGGACCTGGCCCAGTGCCCGAATGCCTGGCTGGATACCGCGATGGTAAATCATCAGGGCGTGCTGGCATACACCCTGGAGCACTTCCCGCGCCAGCGCATCATCTTCGGTTCCGATGCCCCGATCGCCTGGCTGCATGGCAAATCGGTGGAAGTCAACCACCAGTACGCGTATCTCATGGGTGAGGATTTCCGCATCGGCAGCGCCATCTACGACAGCGAACAGGTGGTGCGCTTCGCACCCTTCTTCTATGAGCAGCTACGGGCCATCCTGCAGCTCGGCCTGAATCGCACCGAGCGGCAGAATCTGCTCTACCAGAATGCCTTCGAGCTGTTCCAGCGGACAGCCCGCAGGCTCTACGGGGAGAACTGAAGACGGCGCTGCAGCAGACGCCGGATGTTTTGCCCCAGAATCGGCTGCAGGACCTTGTCCGGCAGAGGTATGGACAGGAAGCAGGAGAGCTCCCAAGCCTGGTTATGGGCGGCAAAATCCGAACCGAAGACAAAGCGCTCACTGCCGAAGCGCGCAATGCTGTCCTGCCAGGGCAAAGTCGAACAGAAGGTCCCGCAGAACTCGAAATAGGTGTTGGCAGCCGCAGCGGCGATTTCTTGGCACTGCCGTCGGCCACCGTCACTGCCGCCGGAATGCCCGAGCAGGAAGGCCGCGCGGGGATATTTCGGAGCGATTTCTGCCAGGGCGGCGACATCGCCCCAGGTATGGATGAGTATCGGCAAGGCGTACCGGTCTGCGTATTCCCAGACCCGGCAATAGCGCGGGTCAGTCAGGGGGATGGCCCAGTAGGCCGGCAGCAGCTTGAAGCCGACAAAGAAAGCCCGCCGGAAGAATTTGTCCAGCACCGGGACAGTGATTTTGTCCGCGTAGAGGGGATTGAAGACAAAATAGCCCGAGAAACGCCCGGGGAATTTCCGGGCTTCCTGCTCCAGGGCCCGGTTACCGTCCAGGGGCTCGCTGAACAGCGCCTGTTCGGAAGACATGATAATCCGTTCCACGCCGTGCTTATCAATGTCCGGCAGCAATGCGCTGAGTATCCGGCCCGGTTCGATGTCCCGGTTGTACCAGCCCCGGTTGGCGGCGCTGTCGTGCGCATGCGCATCAATTACCGGCAGTGGCAGCGGCAGCCCCCGCCGGAAAGCATCCCACAGTGGTTTGCGGGCCAGCAGCGGACTCTCAGCGGCCAGCTTCTTGCGCAGAGGGGGTAACTGCAGCAGCCGTTCCAGGTTTCCGTGTGCAATCATCTCCCGTTCCGCTTCAGTCAGTTGAGCATGGGCCAGGGCGCCGATGGCAGCGCCATAATGGGTCTGGTAGCCAATGCCGAACAGCAGCCGTTCACAACCGAACTGCTCCTTGACCAGCTCAATGGCCTGGCGCATGTGCAGCCAGGAGAGGTCCAGGAAGATATTCCGGCAGCGCCAGAGGATATCCAGGATGGCTCCAAAGGATGGCCACATCTGCTGGCAGATGACGAAATTGACCGCGGGATATTTCTGGGCCAGGTATTCCAGATCGCGAAACAGCAGCGGGTCATTGCTGCCCCGGAAATCAAGCAGCAGCAACGGCTGGCAGGGCGCCAATTCCGCCAGCAGCCGCTCGATCTGGCGCAAGGGAAAACGCGAGATCGCCGGGCAGACCCGGAAAGCCTTGCGACCGGCGCGGGTCTGTTCCAGCAGCCACTGCCGGCTGGCCTCAATGAAGAAATCCGCCGGGGTGATCACGAAAGCCGGATAGAGCCGCTCTGGCCAGGGCGCGATCTCCTCCAGCAGTTTCCGGTTCCCGTGCAAGGGCGTGGCATCGCGGGCCTCGGTGGACGACACCAGGCAGCGGTCAATGCACAAGTAGTCGAGGTGAGCCAGCAAATCCTTGGCCCGGGGGAAATCCGGGCGGGCGTACGCCCCGTAGCCGATCATGGGATTTAGTGCGAAGTACTGCATTGGAGCTCCTTGTGATTGCGGGTTGGCACTGATCCTGAATCCAGCCCGGCACTGCGCTCAGCAATGCGCCAGGCCGGCGCTGATTTTGGCCCCGAGGTCCTTGCATTCGTCCGCAGTCAGGTGTGGGCTCACGCTGATTGTCCCCATCCGATGAATGATGTCGCGGCTCTGCTGCCAGGAGTCGGCATGGTAGCGCGGCACCGCGTTGGCCAGCGGACACTGGAACGGGCAGCCCTCGGCCGTGGCCGTCTTCTGTTCCAGGATGTGCTCCCAATGCCAGGCCATATGCCAGTTCCGCACCCCCCGCGTGGCATCACCGGCATTGCCGCCCACAATTTTCGCATTCTGGGCCCGGAAAGAGAACTCCTTGTCCGCGAAAAGCAACGGCAGGGTATAGCCGCAAATGCCATCTGGATCAGCGCATTCCAGCCATTTCACCCCTGCAGGCAGCGGGCAGTTCGCCCGGATGAGACTGCAGTTCCGCCGGCAGGAGCTGATGATCCAGTCCAGTTTGCGTAATTGCGCCAGTGCCACCGCCGAAGCGAGCTCGCTCATCCGGTAGTTCTCGCCGCAGAACAGCTCGCCGGGCTGGCGTTCCTTGCCGAAGCGGTCCGGGCGCCAGCAGGCGGCTGTGTCATGGTAGCTCTGGGCCCGCATGCAATACCAGTCCGAGTCGGTCAGCACCACCCCGCCCTCACCCGCACCGATGACCTTGTACGCATCCAGGCTGATGCAGCCGAAATCGCCCCAGGTGCCCAGATATTTGCCCTGGTAGCTGCCGCCGCAGGCCTGGGCCGCGTCCTCAATCACCAGCAAGTTGTGCTTGCGGGCGATATCAACAATGACATCCATGCGGGCCGGCAGGCCGAGCATGTGCACTGGCAGCACTGCCTTGGTGCGCGGCGTAATGGCCTTCTCAAAGGCTTGGGGAGAAAGCGTCAGCGATTCATCGATATCGACGATCACCGGGATAGCCTTGGCTACCACCACCGCCGACACCGAGGCAAAGAACGTATAGGCAGGGAGGATGACCTCGTCACCGGGCCCGACACCGGCCGCGACCAGCGAGGCAATCAGGGCGCTGGTGCCGGAATTGACCGCCAGAGCGTGGCGGGAGCCCAAATGGGCCGCAAAACAGCGCTCGAATTCCTCGGTCTTGCTGCGCGGATTGTAGTAGCGGAAAAACACCCCGGCATTGGGCTCGGGATTCTGGGCCGAGAGAATGGCCCGGATTTGCGCCGCCGCCGGAGCCGGGACGTTGAACACATCCATGACTTCCATCAATTCATCAATGCCGTACTTACACTTCTGCATCTCTTTCTCCTGGGTTGGTGACTGAAATCGGGAACCGTAATTATTAGTTAAGGTGCGAAGATTGGTGCGGGTTTGTCCCCGCAGAGGCGCAGTTTTCGCTTGGCCCCGATTGGTGCTGGATTGTTACCGCAGAGGCGAAGTTTTCGCTTGGCCCCGGTTGGCGCGGGTTTGTTCCCGCAGAGACGCAGTTTTCGCTTGACCCCGATTGGTGCGGGTTTGCTGACGAAGAGGCGCTGTTTCGGTTGCCCCCGGCATGACTTGGTTTGCACCGGAAGCAGAGATTGTAGTTGCCCCCTGCAGGAGATCTAGTATCCCCTGCTGAAATGCGAGTTCTGATCCCATCTCACCAGCCCCCGCGGCTGGGTCTTGGTCCTTTACTGGGCAGCAGTTGTCCGGGAACAAAGTATTTGCCCCCTGCAGGCGATTTAGGATACCCAGCTGAGATCCTGATTACGACCCGATCTCACCAGCTCCCGCGGCTGGGATTCTTGGTCCTTTTACTGGGAAGCAGTTGTCCTGAAACAAAGCATTTGCCCCCCCTGCAGGCGATTTAGGATACCCAACTGAGATCCTGATTACGACCCGATCTCACCAGCTCCCGCGGCTGGGATTTTTGGTCCTTTACTGAGAAGCAGCTGTCCGGAAACAAGGTATTTGTATGCAATTGCCGATTTGTGCCTTGACAAAATCGACCAAAGCACTAATTTTTTCCCCGTGCCCTTGATTCTAGCGGTGGGCCCACCCCACCGATTGGGGGGACCCCCAACCCTAATTAGGACGCGCGCG
>JAAYYJ010000126.1 GCA_012515455.1 Oligosphaeraceae bacterium | reverse complement strand
TGGCCGTCGGCCCCAGCTGGATGGGGGTCAGCAAACCGGAACTGCGGAACAAGACTTTTGCCACCCCGGGCATCCTGGCCAAAGCCGGCTGCCAAGTCTCTATCATCACCGATTCCGGCGTGGTGCCGCAGGAACACCTGGCCACTATGGCCGCCCTGGCTATCAAAGCCGGCATGGACCCCTTTGCAGCTCTGCAAAGCATCACCATCAACCCGGCCCGGCATATCGGGGTCGCAGAACGCGTGGGCTCGCTCGAAGTCGGCAAGGACGCCGATCTCATCATCTGCGACGGGTCAATATTTGAGATCAGCAACAAAATTAGCACTGTGCTGATTGACGGCAAACCAGTGTCCATGCCCGATGATTAAGCTCAGAAATACTCACCGCCCCCCAGAAGCCGCAGCGCGCGTCACAACACGCTGCGGCTTTTTTGCAGATTGACGGGAAGCCGGTGTCCAGGCCCGCGGTGCAAGCCCAGGAATCCTCGCCGCCCGACCAGGCGCCGCAGCGCGGCTCACAGCAGGTTGCGGTATTTTTGGTACGCGGCCCGCCAAGCTTCCTGCTCCTGGGGGCGGAAGGTCTTGGTTTGAGTGCAGTTCCGGATAATGTTACGTCCTTCCTGGACCGAGGCTATGGCTCCAGTGGCAATCGCCTGCCCCAGAATATTCCCCAAGGCGGTGGCTTCCACCGGCCCGGCGATTACCTCGCGTTCAATCGCATTGGCAGTGAACTGATTGAGGATGTCCCCCTTGCAGCCTCCGCCGACCAGATGCAGGACCTCTATTTTCCGCCCCTGCAGTTCTTCCAGTTCCGCAATGGTCTGCTTGTAGCGCAGGGCCAGCGATTCGAAGGCCGTACGCACGATTTGCCCTGGCGTTTCGGGAACGCTCTGGCCGGTGCGGCGGCAGAACTCCGCGATGCGGGCCGGCATATCTCCGGGTGCGACGAAGCTGCTGTGGTTCGGATCGATGCAGGAACGGAAAGGTTCGGCCTGCTCTGCTAGGGCATCCAGCTCGGCGAAACTGTAAGTGCGCCCCTGGCGTTGCCATTCACTGCGGCACTCCTGCACCAGCCACAGCCCCATGATATTCTTCAGGAAGCGGATTTTGCCGCCCACGCCGCCCTCGTTGGTGTAATTCGCGGCCCGGGCCGCGGGGGTGAGCAGCGGTGCCTCCAGCTCGACCCCCAACAGACTCCAGGTGCCGCTGCTCAGGTAGGCCCAGGATTTCCCCGCCGTGGCCGGCACCGCCGCCACCGCCGAAGCGGTATCATGGCTGCCGACTAAAAGGACCGGTATCGGCCCGCATTTGAACTCCTCCTGAAGAGCGTTACTGATCACCCCGGCCACGCTGCAGGAAGGGACAATTTTTGGGAACAGGCTGCGTTTGATGCCGATGGCGTCAATCACCGGCCAGGCCCAGTCCCGCCGGCTGGGATCATAGAGTTGCGAAGTGGTCGCGATGCTGTACTCTGCACTGACTGCACCGCATAAAAGGTAAGTCAGGGCGTTCGGGGTGAACAACAGCTTGTCGGCAATCTTCAGACTGTCCTCTTCCGCCCGCAGGGCGGCGGCCAGCTGAAATACTGTGTTCAGACTCATAAACTGAATGCCGGTGTAGGCGTACATCTGCTCAGGAGACATCTTGGCGAAAGCCCAAGGCATGATGTCGTTGGTGCGGTAGTCCCGATAATGGCGCGGGAAGCCGGCGAAAAATCCATCCCTGCCAATCAGGGCATAATCCACGCCCCAGGTGTCGATGGCAAT
>JAAYYJ010000125.1 GCA_012515455.1 Oligosphaeraceae bacterium | reverse complement strand
GGCCTGGTCGATATCCAGGACCTGCCTAAATTCAAGATGATGTGATGCGACTGCCGGGCCATGGGATAGCGGCGGCTTTGTTCCCAGGGTAGGTTGCTCCGCAACCAACCCTGGGCTAGAATAAAAACCAACCCCTCCGGGGTTGCCAGCCCCACGCAGATTTTGGCCCTAAGGCGGCGGCGAGGTAAGGTGGCTTTTGGGTCAGGGACTGTTTGCCCTACCCCGACCAGTGTGATTTGCGAACAGATGATTTTGGCAGGGATTATGCGCGAACTAACCCATAAGGTAGATTTCTGCGTCGTTGGCGGGGGCATTGCCGGCCTCTGTGCCGCGGTCTCGGCGGCCCGGCAGGGGCTGCGGGTGGCGCTGATCCACGACCGGCCGGTGCTGGGCGGCAACGCCTCCAGCGAGATTCGGATGTGGCTCTGCGGGGCCGCCGGCGCGAATCTGCGCGAGACCGGCATTGTAGAGGAGCTCGCGCTGGAGAACAACTACCGGAACCCCGGCTCGAATTTCTCCCTCTGGGACAGCGTCCTGTACCAGCTGGCCCGGGAATGTGAGAACCTGAGCGTGCTGATGAACTGCTCGGTGAACAGCCTGACCATGGACGGCCCGCGCATCGCGGCGGTACGCGGCTGGCAGACCACCAGCGAGACCTGGCATACCGTGGCCGCCGGGTGGTTCGCAGACTGCTCCGGGGACAGCATCCTGGCGCCCCTCAGCGGCGCGGAATTCCGTCTCGGGCGCGAGGCCGCGGCCGAGTTCGGCGAGACCCTGGGCCAGCCCGCGGCCGACCGGCGCACCATGGGCATGAGCTGCCTGCTGCAGGCCCGCGAGACCGATAGCCCGAAGACCTTCATACCCCCCAGATGGGCCAAAAAAATCACCTCGGACGAACAGCTCGCCGCCCGCGGACACGGCTTCACCGGCCTGCATAATTTCTGGTGGCTGGAGCTGGGCGGGAACCGCGATTCCATTCACGACACCGAGGAGCTCCGGCACGAGTTGCTGGCCTTGGCCTTCGGAGTCTGGGACCATATCAAGAACCAGGGCGAGCACGGAGCGGCGAACTGGGAGCTGGAGTGGGTCGGATTCCTGCCCGGCAAGCGCGAGAGCCGCCGCTATGTCGGTGATCATATCCTGAGTGAGGCGGACATCATGGCCGGCGGGGTCTTCCCGGATGTGGTGGCCTACGGCGGCTGGCCACTGGACGACCACCACCCGGACGGATTCTACTACGCCGGCCCGCCGAACAACATCGGCGAGGTACCGCAGCCCTACGGAATACCATACCGCTGCCTCTATTCCAAAAATATCGCCAATCTGTTTTTTGCCGGCCGGAACATCAGCGCCACCCACGTGGGGCTGAGCTCGACCCGGGTGATGCTGACCTGCGGCCTCCTGGGTCAGGCCGTGGGCACCGCCGCCGCCATCGCCTGCCGCGTGAACTGCCCGCCCCGGGCGCTGTTCCCGGACCTGATCCCCGAACTGCAGCAACGACTGCTGGCCGCAGACTGCTATCTGCCGGGGGTGCCCCGCGTTATTTCGTCCCTGGCCGCAGGCGCCGAGCTCCTCGCTTCCGAGGGCGATCCCGCGCCCCTGCGCAGCGGCTTCGACCGCCCGGTCGGCGAGACTGACCACGGCTGGCGGGGCCGCCCGGGCGCCTGGCTGGAGTACCGTTTCGCGGCCCCCCGCCAGGTCAGTGCGGTCCGAATGGTGTTCGACAGCGACCTGAACCGCCTGGGCCAGGGCGCCTGCGCCAACCATCGGGAGAAGAACATCCTGTCCAATTTCCCCCTGCAGCAGCCGCCCCGCCGCCCCCCGGCCACCCTGGTCCGCAGCTTTCGCCTGGAGGGTCAGGACGAGACCGGCGCCTGGCGGACGCTGTTCCAGGAGGACAACAACTACCAGCGGCTGGTGCGCATCCCCCTGGACTGCAGCCTCAGCGCCCTCCGCCTGATACCGCTAAGCACCTGGGGTGCCCCAGACTGCCACCTCTTCGCCTGCGAACCGGAAGAGTAAGCTGCCCGTTGCTCCCGCCCGCGCAATACCACTCCCGGGAGTATCGGAAGGCTGAATTTCACCTCCCGGGGACAATCGCTGCTTAAGCACACTGCCAACCTGCGACATGTTATTTTCCGAATATCAATTCTTTGAACATCATTTCCCGCTGCCGCAGTATTTAGGCGCGAAGCATCTGTTACGCTCCTGGCTGCAGCAGTTCATTCCCCGGGACATCCGGGTGGTCTGCGACGCTTTCGCTGGTTCGCAATCCATGGCTTTCCTGTTCAAGCAACTCGGTTTCAAGGTCATTACCAATGACTTCCTTAATTTCAACCACCAGATTGGCCTGGCTCTAATCGCCAACCAGAACCACACCTTGAATCAGCAGGACTGGGAATCGCTGATGCAGCCGAACCCCGATCCCGGCTACTATAATTTAATAGAGAGCACTTATGCGGAGGTTTTTTTCACGCGTGATCAGTGCCAGGCGATTGATGCAATTCGCGGAAATATCGACCGATTGGGCAATGAATACAAACGCGCCCTGTCCCTGTCCATCTTGAATCGCAGCTTGACTCGCAAGGTCACCATGGGGCACTTTGCCCATCAGCAAGCCTTGAATTATGCCCATGATCCCGAACGCATCAAGCGCAACCGCAGCCTGATACGCCCCGTGCAGGAGATTATGGCCGACCTCCTGCCGCAATACAACCAGGCGGTGTTTGCCAATGGACAGGAGAACTGCAGCTGCAATCTTGATGCTTTGGAGTTGCTGCCCCGACTGCGGGACGTGGACTTGCTCTACCTCGATCCACCCTACTGCAACAGCCACGCTGATTACCAGAGCTTCTACCATCTGCTGGAGACAAATTCCATGTACTGGAAGGACAAGGAATTCATCAACGGGAACCGGCGCTATTCTCCCAAGCGCCACAGCGGTTTCGACAAAAAAAGCGAAGTCATCGTTTCCTTGCAGCGGTTGTTTGCTCTCTCTGCTCATATTCCCCATTGGCTGATCAGCTACAACGATCGCAGTTATCCCGATATCCAGACCCTCTGCGAGATGATTGCGGTCCATCGCTCCTTCAGGGTTGAACGCAAGGAGTACTTGAATGGTCGCGGGGGCCGGGGCAGCGTGGCGGGCTGTCACGAGGTCGCAATTATTGCCAGCCAGGATTGATGCTCATGATTGATGATTTCAATGCTTTTCAGAGTGCCTTCAACCAGCAGTCAATGCAGGTTTTCTCCGACAACGGTCTCGGGACGCTCTGGCTGAAGCTTAAGAGCATCATGCGCAGCGATTGTATCCAGGGATTTGCGCAGCAGTCCGGCCTGACTTTGTCCGACCGGCCCCTCAAGGATAAATTTCGCGCCATATTCACTATGTTCAAGACCGATGTTCCCCGCGGCCATGCTCTTCTGGATGCATTTCTGCGGCACCAGCACGCGGTACAGCTTCGTATGCTTGATGAAGAAGCAATTATCGCTGAATTGTACAAACTGCAGTATTATGCTTGGGGCGGCGATTATCAGAATTCACTGGACAGATTCCTGGTAACCAAGTACATTAAGCATCCGTTTTACACTTATGACGAATTATGTCGCAACCTGGACACGGACATCAAACAGGCTGTCCGCGGGTACTTGCTGAACAGCTGGTACAATCATTGGAGCTCTATAGTCATTGAGCATATCTTCAAGGCTCATCCAGGCGTACTGCCCACGGTTGGACAAATCAAGGGAGTGGATTTTTTTCTCGCGAATATTCCCTTTGATTTGAAAATCACCTATTTCCCCAGTGAGTTCATGAAACTATGTCGGCAGCAGCGCGGCCTGCCACCGGAAATAACCTACTTGAAACAACAGGCACGGCGATTGTCATTACGGTTTGATTCTCAGCAGTCTGAAGCTGGCCAATTGCAGCAGATCACTGCCCGCCTGAAAGATCTCCCTGAGCAGGGTGGCAGTGAAGTTTTGCGGACTCTCAGCACCCAGCGACGTGAGATTCTCGCCCAGACTCAACAAAATCCGCAACCGCTCCTGCGCTGGCTGTACGAGCATCAGGGCGAAAGGCGTTTTGGCGCCGAGAATCGTCTGTTTTTGATATTGGTTGACTCGGAGGACTTTAGTCGCTCTTGGGAACTCAAACGCAATATCGCCTGGATTCGACCTCAGATTAATGCATACCTGGATGCGTGTTTACAGGAACTGGGGCAACGAATTATGCCATTAGATTTTTCCTTTGCACAACAGCATTATCACGTTCTGACTGATGCGCTGTTTCTGGTCAAATAGTCTTTCCGATCCGTCCATTCACCTTACAGAGTGCTAAATTATGGCAGAAGAGACCTGGTTTTACGACCGCCGGCAGGGCCGGCTGGAGCAGGAGATCATCCTGGGTGACCGGATGCTGCGCCTGGCCTACCAGTCGTGCTGGCGGGGGCTGCTGCGCTGGCCGCTGTTTGGCTGCTCGCTGTGCTCCCGCCTGCTGGGATGCTTCGCGGATTCGCGCTTCTCCCGGGGCCGGATTGCGCCGGCGGTCAAGCAGCTCGGCATTGACCTGAGCGAGGTCGAGGTTCCGGCCGCGGGCTTCCAGACCTTCAATGAATTTTTCTGCCGACATCTGCAGGCCGGCGCGCGCCCGCTTGATCCTGACCCCCGGCGGCTGCTCTCGCCCGCCGACAGCCGGGCGCTGTTCTGGCCAGAACTGCAAGACGGGCAGTGCATCCCGGTTAAGGGCGCTTCCTTCAGCGTGGAGGAACTGCTGGGCCCGCCGGGGGCCGAATTCGCACCGCGTTTCCGCACCGGCGCGCTGGCGGTCTTCCGGCTCTGCCCCGCCGATTACCACCGCTATCATTTCCCGGCCGACGGCCGGATGCTGCGCAGCTGGCGCCTGCGCGGCAAATACCACTCCGTGCATCCGCTGGCCCTCGCGACCAGAATCCAGGTCTTCAGCGAGAACCTGCGCGTGGTCTCGATGCTGGATTTCGGCCCGGGGGGGCTGGCCGCGTTCATCGAGGTCGGCGCCTTCGGGGTGGCATCCATCCAGCAGACTTTCAGCGGCAGTGAATTCCAGCGCGGGCAGGAGAAGGGCTTCTTCGCCTTCGGGGGCTCGACCATTATCCTGCTCCTGGAGCCGGGCCGCTGGCGCTTCGACCAGGACCTGCTGGAGCACAGCGCCAAGGGGCGCGAATGCCTGATCCGCATGGGAGAGAGCATCGCCGGACCGTGCGCCTGAATCCCCGGACTCCGAACCCCTGGGCTGGTATGTCACGCCCCTGCGGGAACCTGCTCCCGCACTCCCTGTCACAGCCGCAATCCAACCCCACCAAGCAACCTACATTGGCCCGACGTCTACCATCCATTTTAACCCGGCATTTGCTGGCATTCATTGATTTAATCAGCCCCGCAGGGGCATGACATAGGAAGTATCCATGGCCATTATTTTTGCCTTCAGCTGTCTGTTTTTTTCCGCCTTGAATGATTTTGTCTTCAAGATGTTCGCCAACCGGGTCCGTTCGCGGGGCACCTTCGTATTCCTGATTGGGGTGTGCTGGCTGGCCTTGACCTTCTGGCTGCCGTTCTCGGCCGAAAACAGAATTCTGCCGACCATCTTCTGGGGCTTGATTTCCGGCTTCTTTTCGGTCGCGGGGAACATCCTGCTGATTGAGGCCATGGGGATGCAGAGCGCAGGACTCTGTTCCACCATCTATCGTTTGAATCTGGTCCTGGTGGTAGTCGGCGCGGTGCTGCTGCTGGGCGAGACCCTGGGGCCGCTGCAAATCCTGGGCATCCTCTCGTCTCTGCTGGCCATCCTGGCCTTCATGCCGGGACGCGATGAACTGCACCTGCGGGTGAACTCCCGGGCAGTGCTGGGATTCCAGCTGGTGCTGATCGCCGCCGCCTTGCGGGCCGGCATGGGCTTGTCCTACAAATACGCCTTCACCCACGGGGCAGACAAGAATATGGTCACCTTGATCAATGCCGGGATGTGGATCGCCGGCGGGCTGCTTTACGCACTCTGGCGGGAGAAGAAGCTCGCCTGGCGCGACCGCGGCGTGCTCACATACGGGCTGCTGTCCGGCGTACTGGTCACCCTGATTGTGTTTTTCATGGCCGGGATGCTAAATCACAGCGACGGCGCGGCCACCATCGTGCTGCCCATCGCCCAGATGAGCTTCCTGCTGACCTTCGCCCTGGGAGCGATCTTTTTGGGCGAGAAGGTCAGCAAACGCAAGATTTTTGCCCTGGCCTGCGGCTGCCTGGCCATCGCCTTGCTGGTGCTGGGCTGAGAGCAGCAGCGCCTGCGCCTGCGGCAGGACCGCCTGGTGCCTGGCACCGGCCTTTCCCGGTCCGGTCTTTGATTTGCCTTTTCCTGAACAGGAGTTATCTTTTAAGAATGTTTTGTCGGTTCTGATTATCGTTAAAGAACAAACAGAGGACGCTTGCTATGGCCAAGAAGAATATTTGTAAATCAAGCACTTGCAGCCAGGATCGGCCCGATTTCGCGCAACTCTCCCAGACGGCCCGGTCCTTCCTGGAGCCCGAGCGTACGATTCTGGGTCAGGTCCCGACCATTGCCATCACCCCGGTTTCCGACGGTCGCCGCGGTGCATATGAGGACAACCTGGCCCGGACCTGGGCGATGGTGGAGAAGGTCTACGACCTGCTGCTGCAGAATGTGCGACAGCCCGACGGCTCGCCGATCCGGGTGGTGGTGGCCCCGGAGATCGTCTACGGTGCCCGCACTGCGGCCCGGGCGCAGCAGTACTACGCCACTCAGGGCGTGGGCGCCAATATCTGGGTCGGGCGCAGCTGGTCGTATTCCGACGAGCTGATGGGGGCGATGCTGGGCATCGGCTCATCAGAATGGCAGCAATGCGCGTATGGTCTGAACCAGACCGACCGCCCCGGCGCTGTCTGGCTGAAGGCCTTCACTGCCGCCATGGACGAAAAGAAGCGCCCGATTTTCTGCGTCTACTCCCCTGATCTCGAGAATGAGGAGGGGCAGCTGT
>JAAYYJ010000124.1 GCA_012515455.1 Oligosphaeraceae bacterium | reverse complement strand
GTGTATTTGCCCTTGCGGGTGCAGGAGAATGGCCACAGCCTTGATTTATCGCCGCTGGTCACGGTCTCGCAATTGCAGCAGGAATATGTGAGCCTTACCGACAGCGGCGAGCCAGCAACTGCTCCTGATGGATTCTACGAATACAGCGGTCTGTCCTGTTCTGAGGATGGCAGCCGGGTGTCCTTTGTCAGTACCGCGCCGCTCAGCAGCGAGGATGAGGATACCGGCAACTGGTATGATGCGAATGTCCATCTCAGGGATTTCATGACCGGGCAATTGACCGTATTCCCACGGCAGAACGGCACGCCGCTGCAGACCGCTTTGTCTGGTGATGGCACGCGGATGTTGCTGTGGGAGACCGGCAACCGGCTGTATTCCTGGGATGGCAACAGCATCAGCCCGGTGGCGGTGGCGAATAATGTTTCGGAGCAGTTCGCGATGTCGGTTGACGGCAGCCGTCTGGCCTATATTGCGACCGACGGCAAGGTCTATTGGCAAGAGGGCACAGCGGCGCCTCAGACCTTGGCGACTGATGCCGTTCAGGGTGTGTCCCGCAGTCTGGCTCTGAACCGGGATGGCTCGGTGCTGGTATACTTGTCAACCGGCGGTTTACGTGTCTGGCATCTGGCAACCGGCGTAGTGACAACGTTGCTGGAGGCCCCAGCAGTCAGTGACCTGTCTCTGAATATGAGCGGTTCGCGGGTGTATTTCCGCAGCGGTGCCTCCTGGCAGTCTTTATCCTGTGGCGGTACTGCGCAGGAGCCGCAGGAACTGCTGGATCTTGCTGATGGCACTTATGCTGGTCTGCTGTTGTCCGGTAATGGTCGCTACGTTACCTACACCTACCTCCCAAATAATGGTGCTTTGGCGCAGCAGTACCGCCTGGATTTGCATACCGAAATTGAGCTCTGTCTCAGTGAGGGCGGCGATGCGACCTGTGTGGCCAATGCTGCCAATATGGCCATTTCCGGCGCTGGCACCTGGGTCTATTTTACCTCGAAGGCCGCGAACCTCGCCGGCGGTGACAACAATCAGCAGCCGGATATTTTCCGGGTGCGCATTGCACCCGATGCAGGAGACCCCGCAGAGTTGACTTCTGAGGCGCAGATTGCCCAGGAGGATCAGGAGGTCATCCTGCCGCTGGCCTTTACCGCCTCCCGGGGACAGGACGCCATCCCGACTCTGCTGAGCTCTGCCACGGCCGCCGGCGGTACGGTGCGGTTGCGGACTCCGTCCTTTGAACATCCCTGGTACAGCGTGGAATATCTTTCCGCTGCCGATTACGTCGGGCAGGATTCATTTCAGCTGACCCTGTGGGACGGCACAGTCCACAGTGCGGCCCAGACGGTTACCGTAACAGTGCAGAATGTCAATGATCCGCCCCAATGGCTGGTCCCGGATTCGCCGCTGCCCTTCGGTCAGCTGAGCGATACAGACGGCCAGCTTGTCTGGACGGTGGCGCTGGCGGAGGGACAGACGGCGTATCTGGCGCTGCCGGATTGTCTGCGGGACCCCGATCTGGCCAATCCGGCTCCGGATACCGACAGCGTGGCATTTTCTCTGCTGGATGCGCCCGAGGGCGGCTGGGCGAGCATCGACGGCTCACAATTGCTACTGTCGCCAGAAGATTATGACTTGGTCGACAAGGCCACTGGCAGCCGTGTTTTCACCTTTACCTGCCGGGCCACCGATTTGGCCGGTGGGCAGGCGAACCTGCAGGTCATGGTCACGGTCCAGCACCGCAACCGGCCGCCGCAGCTGGACGTCACCGCACTCAAATACCTACAGCAGGATGGTGTACTGCTGCATTATGCGGATTTCGCCGCATCCGACCCCGATGGTGAGATACCTAAAATTGCCTTCACGCTGCCGAATGGCTGCAGCCTGCAGGACAAGGATAGCGCGGCCTTGGGCGAAGCGCAGATTGCTGCCGGACTGGCTCCTGAGTCCTTCCCGCTGCGGCTGTTGATTCCCGGCGGTGTGGCGGACCAGCTGGAGATGAGTGCCTGGGCTGTGGATGGAGACGAGGCTGTATCAGATACAATTACTATAACCATACTCCTGCGGGCTGTGACCTTCCACCCTGCAAACATCTGGAGCAGCAGCGAGGGCGGCGGCTTGCAGCGCCTGCTCCCGGGCTGGAATCTGCTCTGTGTGCCCTATACTCTGACCAGAGAGGAGGCCGCCACGTTATTTGGCACGGGGGCTTCACTCTGGCTCTGGGCCCCGGACAAGGATAAATACGTGCTTCTGGCCGAGGGGGAGTCACTGGCGTCAGGGCAGGGCTTCTGGCTGTTTCTGGCCGATCCGGCGGCGCTGATCCTGACGGATATCGTGCTGCAAAATGGGCGCAGTTTCCCCGCGGCCAGGCCGGCCGGCTGGAACCTGTCCGGGCCGTCCTGGCAGGACTTGGAGCTGGAGCAGTCGACGCGGCCGGCAGGTGAGCTCTGGGAATTGTCAGGGAATGCCTATACGGCCAGCACTGTCTTCAGCAAAGGCCCGTATTGGTTCTTGCAGCCGTAGTGGATTCTGAGGCGATAATTCTGCTTTCGTCGTTGTCCAACCGCTGGAGCAATGTGTGCCGGGGCTTGCTGCCGCAAGACATATCCCAGCAACCCCAAAGGGGTTGCCCTCCAATTCTTCTAGCCCAGGGTTGGCCGCGTAGCGGCCTACCTTGGGAAAACGCGCCAATCGTTCTCCCTTCTCCCCCTCCCGGGCCGGCGGAGCCGGCCCGGGAGGGGGAGAAGAAATGGGGGATGTTTTTTGGTCCCAGGGTAGGTTACTCTGCAACCAACCCTGGGCTATGGAGCCAACCCCTTCGGGGTTGTTGGCTCACGGGGCAATGTGTACATGTTGGCGATAATGGTGAGCCAGATGCACATTGTACTCAACATGCCGCCTGGACAGAACCAACGCCAGTAGCGCGGCTCGCCCTACGGCAGCAAGCGGCAGCACATGCTCCCCCGCAGCTGGACAACGTCGGGAGCGAAAATATCGCCTCCGCTTCACCTCGATCACCGGCTATTGCACATTAACAAATATCCCGATTATGGGCGTTTATCTGCTCCAGAAGCCCAATTCGCTGCCTGGCGTTGCGTCATCTGGTTTATAGAGCCCGGCCTCGTTATTCCAGGTATAGATATTGTTATAGACATTGTTGTCTTCTTCTCCCTTGGTGCCGCGGAAATTCCAGCCCGGGGTAGGGGCTGGCCATTCGGAGCGCAGCGGTTCAAAGCCAGAGACAATCAGTTGGTTATCGGGCAATTGCCCTTCTGTATAGAACACCCAGAAGGCCTCTCCGCAGGCGATATCATCGCTGTGCACGAAGGTATTACCGGACAAGGTCATGGGGTGGAGAGCCAGCAGTGCATCCCAGCTGGGGGTTCCCCCCGGCTGTTTATCGTAGACCACAATGGGCAGGCTGAGCAGATTCCAGCCCGGGGCAAAGGTATAGGTCACGCTTTTCGGGACGGTGTGGATGTAGCTGATATACCAAGTCTGTCCGGCCTGGACCGCGAAGCTAAGGCCGTCGGCGATGGCATGCGTTGTGCCTGGCTGGTCGGCGGCAGTGATGCTCAGCGCATTGTCCGGAATCACCTTGTCGGTTGGCCCCAGGCGGGTGAGAGTCAGCGTCCCGCTGTTGTTAATGACCAACGTCCAGTCGGCATTCTGGGCGCTCTCATAAAAACAGCATATCCACTTGTCGTCGGGCGCATCCAGAAAGTAGGAGAAATCGGTCCACGGGTCCTCATGCAGCTCAATATTGATATCAGTTTTTTCAGCCCGGCCGGCGACATTGCCGAAAAACAGTGTATCGACGATATGATCATTTTCATCGCTGATAGTGATTCCGAAACAGAAGCCTATGTCAGCGGAATAACCATCTAGCGTCGGATCGTCGAAAGAACCCTCAGCCGTAAACTGCTCGGCG
>JAAYYJ010000123.1 GCA_012515455.1 Oligosphaeraceae bacterium | reverse complement strand
AAAGGCCGCAGTGCGTTGGACAAATATACCTCCGCCTATCATTCGGAAGTGGTGCAAAACATCTCTATTCTGAAGGCGGTCAGCCGCTATCTGCCCTACGCCCAGCGGCCAGTGCAAGTGGTCTGGAGCGACGGGGACAGAGTTGGCGATAAAAATATGGGGGTAATCCGGCGCGAAGACAGCGTCAGCTACCAACTGCGCAACGAAGAATTGCCGCCGCTGCCCTGGAAGTACACCGTGCTTTCCACGGTTCCCGATGTTGAACTGAGCCAGTATATCCGTCCCTGGCGGGAGCCGCCCCGGAATTTCGGCTGGAATTATCGTCAGCTGCCGCGTAAGGTCATCAGCGCCCGCATGATGGATTTGGCCCGTGACCTCACTGAGAGCGCCGATACCCCGCACCAGAAGGCACTGGTACTGCGAGATTATCTGCGCCAGAATTTCACCTACAACATGTCTCCTCCCCGGCCGCCGGCCGGCCAGGAGCTCAGTGATTTTTTTCTGTTCGAGAGCCGCGAGGGTTTCTGCCAGCATTATGCCCAGGCGCTCACCCTGCTGGCCCGCATGGCCGGGCTGCATTCCCGTCTGGTCACCGGGTATTCGCCCGGGAATTTCAATCTCCTGGCCAACTGCTTTGAAGTCTATGAATACCACGGCCATGCCTGGGTGCAGATTTTCATCGAGCCCTTCGGCTGGCTCACTTTCGACGGCACCCCGCCGGGAGAACTGCGCCTGGAAGACACCCCCCCCCTGCTGAAGTCGTTGCTCGATCCCTTCGGCGACAAATGGAAAGTACAGACCCCGGAACTTAGCGCCCGTTCGCCGGTGCCGCCCAAGCCCAGCCTCCTGCGCGGTCAGACTCCGCCGCAACAGCCCAAAAAGCTGCAGTCGGGCCAACAGCAGAGTGTCCTGCAGCAGAAGGTCCTGGAGGCCTACAATGAAATTTATGCCAAGGCCGTGGCTGACAATGCCACGTTTTCGCCTGAGGCCAAGCACATCCTCAAGGCCGCAGCCCAGACTCTGAAGAGTAAAGTCCTGGCGTTCGGGAAACAGGCGATGGAGAGCTTCAAGGCCTTGGCCAATGCATTCGCGCAGAGAATGCTCGACGGTCTCAAGGCAGTGTTCGATTGGCTCTCTGCCCGGACCTTGGCCGACCTGCTCCTGCTCGCCCTGCTGCTGGCCGCCGCCGGGCTGGCCTGGAAGCTGCGGCGGCGCTGCTGGTACTACCTGCTCTGGCGCTGGCGGCTGTATCAGTGTACCCGGGACTGGCAGAAAATCGCGACCCAAAAAATGGCTGAGCGGGTGCGAATCGAGGCCTGTCAAAAACTGGTGTCCGAGCTGCTGGGGCTGATTGGCTTGCGACGCCAGCCCCAGCGCGATCTGCTGGAGTATACCGAGATCATTTTACAGCGGCTGCCCGCGTTGGCCGACGACTACGCTTTTATCGCCAGTACGGCCGCCGAGACCTGGTACAGTACCCACCTGCCGGATGAGAACCTGGCCGACGCGGTTTTCGTGGCCACCAAGCATTTCTTCCAAACCATCCGACCCCATCTGCGCCGGCGGAATTTCCCCAAGGCGCAAGCGTGAGTGCGCGGGGGTGCCGGAGTTCGCAGACGCCGGAAAAATCCGTCTCTATCTTGACAACTGGACCTGACGGCACTAAATTCTTTTGCCCGCCTCATTTTATGCGTGAGAGCGGGTCTCTGGAGAACATGAAAAAGACCATCATATTATACCTGGCTATTCTGCCGGTGCTTTTGCTCAACGCCGCCGACCTGCCGGCGCTCCTGCAGCCGTATGCCAAGCCGGAATACTGGCAGGAGCGCGAGGTCGCACCGGAAATCTCCAAAGAGAACCTGGTGACTGCGGTGGAAGCGGCCCGGGCGTATTACCTGAATCATCAGCTCCAGGAGGGGAATTTCCTCTACGCTTTTGATGTGGTCAGCAATCAGCAGTTCCCCGATGACAACCAAGTCCGCCAGGCCGGCGCATTGTGGGGCCTCAGCTGCCTGAACCGGGACCGCTTTACCGAAAACACCCGCCGGGCGGTCCTGGCCGGGCTGGAGTTCTTTTTGGCCAACCGGAAAAAGCTTCCTGACGGACAGCTGGTGATCACTTATCCCGGCGATGAGATGCTCAAGACCGGCACAGTCGCACTCTTCTGCCTGGCGGTTACCGAATTTCTGATCGGGCAGGAGAAATTCCTGCCTCCGGAGGTCCGCAGCAAATACGAGACCGCATTGCAGGAACAGCTGCGCTATTTGCAAAGCATGGAGCTGGCCGACGGTTCCTGGGCCCATGTTTATGACCTCCCCAGCAGTTACCGCGACCCGGTGGGAAAATCCTATTATGACGGCGAGGCACTGCTGGCCTACTGCAAGGCGGCCAGGTACCTGCGCCGGGACGAGCTCCTGCCGAGAATTCAATTTGCTCTCCCGAAGCTGATTCAGAAGTATCTGCTGGATTGCTGGAAGCCCGGCGGCGATGCGGAGGAAACCAAGGGGTTCTCACAGTGGGGGGCGATGGCTTTTGCTGAATGCGTGGAGGCGCAGTGGGACCAGACCGAGGGTGCGGCCGAAGCCGCAATGGCCTTGGGATGGTGGCAGATTCACAGCAATAAAATCGAAGCCAAAGACGGGAATACCGCGTACGCCGTAGAGGGACTGATCGCCAGCTGGCGGGTGGCAAAATGCCGTCGGGACCAGGTCAGCATGGCGCTGCTGCAGGCGGTCAGCGAACGCTGCCTGGGGCGGTTGCTGCTCTGCCAGATCGGCGGGCCTTTCCATACCCGGAATGAATTCTTTAATTCTCTGCCCAAAGTCCAGCCCCGCGCTTTCGGCGGAATTACCGCCGCTCCTTATTCAGGCGCCATCCGCATCGACAATGTGCAGCATCAGCTCCACGCCATGCTGCTGGCTCTGAAATATTTCTATCCGGAAGACCAGAATTGACCGTACAGAGGACTTGTTATGCCCCAAAAGCCGTACTTCAAACGCATTTTGTTGAAACTCAGCGGTGAGTCCTGCCAGGGCCCAGCCGGCAGTCTTGACCCTGCGGCCATCTTAGCCGCGGCGCAGCAGGTCAAGGAAGGCTGGCAGTCCGGGACTCAGATCGCCTTGATTCTTGGCGCCGGGAACATCTTCCGGGGGTTGTCCGGCTGCCGCCAGGGCATGAGCCGCAACTGCGCCGACAATATGGGCATGCTGGCTACGGCCATCAACGCCCTGGCCATGCGCGATGCCCTGGAAGCCTTGCAGGTGCCGGCAGACATCCAGTCCGCGCTGGCAATCAGCGGTGTATTGCCGCCATTTGATTACCGCCAGGCCGATCTGCTGCTGCAGGCCGGGAAGGTGCTGCTTTTTGCCGGCGGGACCGGGCACCCCTTTTTTACCACCGATTCCACCGCGGCCCTGCGGGCCTGCGAAATCAACGCCGATGCGGTGTTCAAGGCGACTCAGGTCAACGGCATCTACAGCGCAGACCCGAAAAAAAATCCCCAGGCGGTGCGCTATGCCAGAATCTCCTTCGCCCGGGCGCTGACCGAGCGTTTGAAAATCATGGATTCGACCGCGTTCTCGCTCTGCCAGGACAACAATCTGCCGATCGTGGTCTTCAAATTCGGTGAGAAGGGCACCCTGGCGGAAATCCTGCAGGGGAATTTTCAGAATGCGACTCTGGTCAGCAACGAAGACTAGTGCTGCTCCTGCCGCGCAGTGCCAACACTAAAGAAGAAAGGAACCGAAAAATGCCAGACATTGAAGAACTGATGGAAGAATCGAAACTGCTCATGGAGATGGCGGTCGACGTGATGAAGAAGGATTTTGCGGCCGTGCGCACCGGTAAGGCTTCTCCCGCCCTGGCGGAAGGGATCATGGTCGAGTACTACGGCGCCCAGACCCGCCTCAAGGACATCGCCAGCATCACCGCCCCGGAGCCGCGCCTGCTGGTCATCCAACCGTGGGACCAGAGCGCGATCAAGAGCATCGAGAAGGCCATCCTGGCCTCCAGTCTCGGCATCAGCCCGGTCAGCGATGGCCGCGTCATCCGTCTGCCTGTGCCGGAGCTCAGTGAAGAGCGTCGCAAGGACATGACCAAGCTGGTGAACCGCCGGGCTGAGGAAGCCCGGGTGGAAGTACGCAACGCCCGCCGCGATGCTAACGAGGCTATCAAGAAGGCCCAGAAGAGCTCTGCCATCACTGAAGACGACATGAAGCAGATGACTGACCAGGTGCAGAAAATGACCGACAAGACCATCGAGACCATCAACAAAATCCTCAGCGACAAAGAAGCCGAGCTGATGGCCGTCTGAGCCTCCCGGCAAGGTCCCCGCGGCTGCACCAATATTGTGGAAATCAGCAACATCGCCCAATTGATTGTGGACCAGAGCCGCCGCCAGCCGCGCGCACCTGCGGTGTACTTCCCGCAGAGCCGGGATGGCAGCGGCCGGGTCGCCTATACCCATCTGACCTTCGCCCAACTGAATGAACGCAGCGATTTTCTGGCCTGGGGCATGCAGGCACAGGGGCTGCGGCCGGGACAGAAGGCGCTGCTGATGATCCGGCCGGCGCTGGATTTCTATGCGCTGCTCTTCGCCCTGTTCAAGATCGGCGCGGTGCCGGTCCTGATCGATCCCGGCATGGGCTGGAGCGGTTTTCTCAAATGCGTCCGGCAGGTGCAGCCGGAGGCCTTCCTGGGCATTCCGGGCGCGCAGCTGCTGCGTTTGCTGTGCCACCGATCCTTCCGCTCGGTGCAGACGAATATCACCCTGGGCAGGAGATGGTTCTGGGGTGGTTGCAGCGTGCTGGAACTGCCGGGTGAGAACAAACCTTATCCGCTTTTTGCCCCGGCCTTGGATGATCCGGCGGCAGTGCTCTTCACCTCCGGCAGCACCGGTCCCGCCAAGGGCGTCACCTATACTCAGCGCATCTTCCGTACACAAGTGCAGCTGGTGCAGCGCGAGTATGCTATTAAGCCGGGAGAAATCGATCTGGCCTGCTTCCCTCTGTTCTCGCTGTTCAGCGTGGGACTGGGCGCGGCAGTGGTGATCCCGGATATGGACCCCACGCGGCCGGCATTCGTGAACCCGGAGCGGATTATCGAGCCGGTCCGGAATCTGCCGGTAACCTACTCCTTCGGCTCACCTACACTCTGGGGACGGGTGGCAAAATACTGCGCCGAGAAAGACATTACCCTGCCTGGGCTTAAACGCGTGATTATGGCCGGAGCACCGGTGCCCGGACAAGTGCACGACTGGCTGCTCAATCAGGTCCTGGACCGCGACGCGGAGACCTATACCCCCTACGGTGCCACGGAGGCGCTGCCAGTGGCAAATTTCCGCGGCCGCGAGATGCTCTCCGGGACCCGCCAGGCCACCAGTGCCGGCAAGGGCATGTGCGTCGGCAAGCCGATTCCGGAGATCAGCGCCGTAATCATCAATATCAGCGATGCTCCTATCGCGGATTTCAGTCAGGTCAAACCGCTGCCGGCGGGCGAGATCGGGGAGCTCTGCGTGAAGGGCGACTGCGTGACCAGGGAATACTACCTGCGCCCGGATGCAACCCGGCTGGCCAAAATCCCGCAGGGGCAAGAGCTCTGGCACCGGATGGGTGATGTGGGCTATTTCGATGAACAGGGCCGTTTCTGGTTCTGCGGTAGAAAAAACCACCGCGTGCAGACGCACGACTCTCAGGGGCAGCCGCTGACTTTGTTCACCATACCCTGCGAGGCCATTTTCAATCTCATCCCCGGGGTGCGTCGCTCAGCCCTGGTGGGGGTTGGACCGAAAGATGACCAGACACCGGTGATCATCATTGAGCCGGAGCCGGGACAGCGCCTGCAGCCGGAGGAAATACTGTCCCGGGCCGCGCAGTCGCCGGTGACTGCGTTGATCCGGCAGGTGCTGTTCCATCCCGCCTTCCCGGTAGACGTCCGGCACAATGCCAAAATCAACCGCGAGGCGCTGTCGCGCTGGGCGGGCAAACGCCTGGGGCGCAGTAACTGAGCAGCCCGCCGGCAAGCATTCCAGGCAACGCTATTCATCCCCAATCAGAGCATTCACACGATGACAGAGATTCTGGCCAGCTATATCGAACAAATTGCCGCCCATGCCCCGCTGTTGGGGTTCTTTTTGATCTTTTTCTTTATGACCGTCGAGAGTTCCTTCATTCCTTTCCCCAGCGAGGTGGTGATGATCCCGGCCGGATTCCTGGCCTGGAGAGGAGAGCTGACCTGCCATACCCCCTGGCTGGACCTGACCCTGGCCTGGATGGTCGGACTGGCGGGATCAATGGCCGGAGCGTATATCAATTACTTCCTGGCCCAAAAAATGGGACGACCATTGCTCCATAAGTACGGAAAATACTTCTTCCTGCCGGAAAAAACCCTGAACCGGGCAGAGGAAATTTTCCGGGAATACGGCGAACTGGCCACCTTCGTCTGCCGCCTGCTGCCGGCCATCCGGCAACTGATCTCCCTGCCCGCAGGGTTGTGCAGCATGAATTTGCGGCGCTTTTCCTTCTTTACCGCCCTGGGAGCAGGAATATGGTGCGTCGTCCTGCTGGCTATCGGGGCCTATTTCGGACACCTGACGGAAGCATTGACATACCAGGAAATGATTCGCCGGGGCAGTGAAATGCTGCAGCATAACACCGTCTGGATAATCTTGGGCGCGGTGCTGCTCACTCTGGCCTACATCGCAGTTCATAAACGGGTCATGCACAGCAAAACCCAGGCGCAGGAGCAACTATGAAAAGCTATCGCAAGGAATTGTGGTTCGAGGTCTCGGCCAGGCGCCAGATCATCCATATCCAAAAACAAATCGAGGACTGCTTGCAGGAATCGGGCATCCAGGAGGGGCTGCTGCTGTGCAACGCCATGCACATCACCGCCTCGGTTT
>JAAYYJ010000122.1 GCA_012515455.1 Oligosphaeraceae bacterium | reverse complement strand
TGGTCATAGACGGTGCAGGTCAGCAGGGTGGTGCCGCTGTAGGGGTGCTGCCATTGACATTTCAGCAGGCTGCTGAGGCCGGGCCCGATCATGGCCGAACCGCGCTGCAGCAGCGCAGTCTCTCCCGAGGGCAGGGCGGTGGCCTTGAGCATCAGCTCAACAGCGGTGTCCCGGGCGGAATGGATTTTCAGGCCGAAATCCAGCGCCTGTCCCGGGGGCGGATTCTGCTCCAGGTCGGTGAATTCTACTGCCAGGCCGGCTTTGGCGGCGGCGATGGTCCCGGCCTGATGCAGGGGCATTATCGAGGTCCGGGTTTTCCAGGATTCACCGGCTTCGACCCGGACGGTTTTGTAGAACCACTCCAGATTGGTCTCCTCTCCGAACCAGTTGTAGAAGCATTCCAGGGCCGGGAAATCGACCTGGCAGAGCAGTCCATTGCCGCTCTCCGCCCCGAGCAGTGCCGCCCAGCCCTGGACGAGGTCATTCTGCCAGGCCTGCATTCCTCCCCCTTCCATCAGCTCGCTGGTACCCTGCGAGGTCGGGAATAAATAGCGTGTTTTTTCGCCTGGGACTTTGAGTTCATTATGGTTCCGGAGGGTGAAATGTCGGGGCGTCATAGCTTCGGGGGCATTGGCCAGCTCGTAGTCGATGAGCAGCTCGCTGCTGTCCTGCCGCAAGGTATAAGTCTTGAGGATAGTCAAGAATTCCTGTTTGCTGTGCTGGCCCCGGAGGGTGACGCTGACTTGTTCAGGTGAGGCGTCTTTTTTCTCGAGCAGGTAGAACTGCGCAAACAGGTTTGAGAAGCCGATTTCCTTGATGACATCTTTGGCCAGGCCGCCGTTGGCGCGGGTGGTGGTGAAATCCTTACCGGTCTGCTTGTCGATGATGGAATAAATCCGCCCGCCTTTGGTCGGGTCAAGCAGCAGTTTCAGGAACTGGTTCTCCAACCGGACCTGGCCCCCGATTTCCTCGAGCTCGCAAGGCAGGTATGCGGTTTTTGCCGTGGGCGGTTCCTGGTTGTGATTGAGCACCAGCAGGTCATCGAACCAGACCTTACCGGTGCAGTCGCGTCCCTGCATGAATACGGTCAGGCTTTTGATGGGGTCGCTGAAAACCAGGGTCCTTTCCTGGTAAGTCCAATCGAAATCGCCCTCGAAATAGAAATGCATTTCCTGCCGGCGGGAATCCCAGTTGACGACTTGTTTGCCGTTCTGGTCGACGGCGAAGACCGACAGCCGGCACCAGCTGCCGTCCCGGCCGCGTTTATCGCTGTTGCGGATGACCGCGTTGGCCTTGCCCCAGATGCCGACCGTGATTGGTGCGGCGGCTGCCTGGTTGAGTTCGACCAACTGATGCGCGCCGAAGCCCCGGGCGGATTCCGGCCGACTGAAATCGAGCTGCAGGGCTGCACTGCCGCTGCGGGCGGTGGTGGTATCAATCTGCAGGCCGTTGTTCCAGCTTTGCCATTGTTCAGTGTTTTCCTCGAAGCCGGCATTGGCCAGCGCGTTGGCGTAGGCGGAAAGTGATAACAGCAGAGCCAGGATTGTCACCGTGATTTTTCGCATGGGGTGCCTCTTTCCTGTTGGTGGGGGAAAGTTCAAGTCGAAGACCTGATGATTAGTTCTGGTCTAAGGTTGACCAGCCGGGGGCTGGTCTCGCCCTGAATCATTGCATGCAGGAGTCTGACCGCTTCCAGTGCCATCTGCCGGACAGGCTGTCTGATGGTGGTGATGCCGGGGGTACAAGCCGCGGCGAAATCGAGGTCATCGAAGCCAGTCACGGCCAGGTCATCCGGAATACGACAACCGTGCTGCAAGGCCTCCTTGATGACAAAAGCGGCAAAGAGGTCATTCTGACAAATTATGACATCCGCACCCTGTTGGACATACAGCCGGGCAAAAATCAATCTGGCATTTTCCGCGGTGGCGAACAGGAAATCGGGATGGAACATAATCAGCTCCTCCTGCAGTGGCAATCCGGCCGCAGCCAGTCCCTGGAGGTAGCCGGAATGACGCAGCTGCAGCGACTTCTGCTGCAAATCCGCGAGGAAGATTCCAATGCGGCGGCGGCCGCGGGATTGGAGATGCCGGACCAGTTCAACTATCCCGGCCTCGATGTCAATCTGCACCGCAGTCGCCGTAGCCAGGGCCGGCTTGCTGATGTATACCACCCGCGGAATTACCTGCATGAATTCCTGAATCTCCCGGTCATGCCGGGGGTAGTTGTGGGCAAAACTGATGATCCCATCCACACCATAGGAGCGGAAATCAAGCGCCTGAGCAAATAAATTGTCGATATTCTCGTGCTGCTGGGCAATCATCACACGATATCCCAGCTCGAAGGCCGACCGTTCCAGATGACGCAGGCAGTCGAAATAAATAGCCGGCGCCTGAGAGTCAATCAAGACACCGATAATGCCACTGCCCTTGCCGGTCAGTATCCGTGCGGCTACATTCGGACGGTAATGCAATTGCCCCGCAAGGCGCAAGATCTTCGCACGGGTCTTCTCGCTGACCCGAACATTCGGACCACCAGTACCGAACAGTACCCGCGATATAGTCGTCCGGGAGACCTTCGCCTGAGCCGCTATGTCAC
>JAAYYJ010000121.1 GCA_012515455.1 Oligosphaeraceae bacterium | reverse complement strand
CGGGCCGGTAAAAGCACTGCTGTACCAGGGGAACAGCCACAGGGATTTGCGGTCCAGACGCACGTCACCTGCTGCCGTCCGTTCGCTCTCGCGCCCGCTGCGATACAGCGGCCAGAACGCACGCCAGGTCTTCGTCTGGGTCAGCCCCTGCTGGTCTTTTTCCTGGCTCGTCCCCCACTGCGCCGGAAATACCCAGTTGGAGCGCAACTCACCGGCAGTATCCCGACGGTAATTCATCCACCAGGGCAGGAGCCAGAACTGCTCCTTCTCAGCGGTAGATTCCCGGCTGCCCAGGTGGTAATCCCGCGTTTTCTGCTGCCAGTAGAAAGGCGGCAGCAGGCGGCGGCGGTGGTCGAGCTGAAAAGCAGCCGTGCTAATCTGTTCCAGTTCGGCGCGGGTGCCCGGAGGATTCTCGCTGGGCGCATGGGTTCTGTCGCTCTGCCAGTAGGGAAAGAGCCAGAAGATGTTTTCATTCCTGACTGCCGCAGCGCGCTCTTTGCTTTTACCGTCGACCTCCGTTCGGCTGGAGGTGTAGAACAGCGGCAATAGACCATGCCAGTGGTGCAGATAAGCGCATTGCCCTGCGGAGGCATCCTGACCGCAGCTGCCCTGCCAGAATGGAAAGAAATAAAAGGAGGCATAGCGGCGGGTGAATGCCGCTTCGCCTTTGCCCGGCTCATCCAGGCGCAAAGCCACCCGAAACACCGGGAATAATCCATGCGAATATCCTGTACGGTGCTGGTTCGCATACCAGCGGCTCCACAGCAGAGGGAACAAATAATGCGACTGCCCCTGCTCTTTCCAGCTGTTCTGCAGCAGCAGCGCGATATTCAGATGCAACTGCCCGGGACGCCACCAGCATATCCAGAGCGGGAAACAGCTCAAATGCCCGCGATCCCGTTCCGAAGCGCTCCATAAAAACGGGAAAATCCACAGATCATGCAATCCCTCCCCCCAGCGAAATCCACTCACCGGCCAGAGAAAATACTGCTGACTGGGAAACTGCCTGGGGTACTCATTCTGGAAACTGAGGATTTTCTGAACCGACAAGTCCTTGCCCGCGTAGCGCGAATACAAGGGCCAGAAAATCTCCTGCCGGGTTTCACCACTGGCGGCATCGGCATTGCGGTAATACAGCGGCCAGATGCGCACATCCTCAGCCCAAATGCATTCCGCCCCCAAAAACAACACCGCCACCAGACAAAACAGCAGCGCACGCATATTCGTCTCTCAGTTAACAAGAAGTAAGTGCAACACCCTATCCCCAAAAAAGACTATGTCAGGCAAGAAGTGGTTATACTCTGATGGTGACAAGTCCGGTCTTTGGCGTAATGTATATCGGGAAACCAAATCAGCAACAATACCTGCTGACATAGCCATCTTTTTCCTCTGTTCCACAGCGGCTTCAGGCAGGTATAAAAAATTTGTTATTCATAACCAGAACTGTGTGCTGATTCATTGGCACTGATTGGCATACCCAAATCAACCGCAAAATTTGCATCCATATTTTAGGACATTACATTAAGTCTCATTAAGGAGACTTATTGCATGCTTGTCTATCAGGAAATTGCCCAGCGGTTACGCCGTGAGATCAAATACGGTCTTCGCAGTCCCGGGGCACTGCTGCCGCCGGAGACGGTTTTTGCGGAAGAATTAGGCGTCTCCCGCAAGACTCTGCGCAAGGCTTTTGCTGAGCTGGAGCAAGAGGGTCTGATAACTCGCCGCAAGCACGTCGGCACCGGCATCTGCGCCGATGCAGCGGAGAAAATTCGGCTATCCTTGCGTGTCGGCGTGGTTTTCAGCATTCTGGGCAGTGAGGAAGCGCTGTCGGCATCAGTTTTGCTGGCCTCGGCCGGTCCGGCCACGGAGCTGCAGCTGCTGCTGCGGCGCTTACTGCAGGAAGGAGTGAATCTGCAATTGCTCTCGGACCTTCACTTTGAACAGCAGCAGGATTTATGGCAGGAATTCGACGGCCTGTTTTTCATCCCGCCGCATGGCGCGGCATTGTCCTTACGGCAGGCTGCAGACAAGCACTTCCCGCATCTGAACTTGGAGAACCATTTGCCCTACCCCGGGATCAACACCGTGATGGCCGATGATGAGCAAGCCGCTTACGAATGCACCCGGGAATTGCTGCAAATTGGGCACAAACAGATTGCATTCATCGGTGGGGCCCTGCAATCCCCGGATGTCGACAGCGGCTTCCGGCGGCGGACCCGCGGCTTCCTGCGTGCTTATGCGGACTTCTCACTCACACCCTCTCCTGATTGGATTTTCAACCTCGAGAATCAATCCAGTTACCAGATGTCGGAGTTGTTGCGTGATTACCCGGCCCGCACGGCTGCCTGCAGCGCTGTGGTAGCCGCGGTCGGACATTCCGTACTGGAGCTCGAGAATCTGCGTCGACGCCACGGCCAACAGCTTTTCCCCTGCAAGGAATTACGCTGCATCGACCTGCAACCGCTGCATCTGGGCCCCGGCGAATTGTGCCGCCTGCAGCAATATCACGGTTACATCAAGCCCCGTCAGGAAGTTGCCACCACCGCTTATGAACATCTTCTGCAATGGATTGGTGACCCCGATTATCAATTCCAATGCCATAAAATACCCTTCCATCGCCATATTCCCGTGCAAGAACAAAAGGAATTCATCTATGCTGAAGCCTAATTCTGTTTTCCCGCACCGGCATTTCACCCTGATTGAGCTGCTGGTGGTCATCGCCATTATCGCGGTTTTGGCCTCGATGCTGTTACCGGCGCTGTCGAAGGCGCGCTCTGCAGCCCGAAAAGTATCCTGCATCAACCTTCTCGGCCAGCTGGGTAAGGCCGCACTGCTCTACCAGAATGACAACGACGACTTCTCGGT
>JAAYYJ010000120.1 GCA_012515455.1 Oligosphaeraceae bacterium | reverse complement strand
GTGCAGGCGAGAAGATTTTTTCCGTGCTGACGGTGGTGTCTTTTGATGAGAATTCAATCACCATCATGTATGGTGAAGGTAAGAAGCTGCAGGTCAAGCGCGGCAGCGAAAAGAAAGTCAAGTTGCCATGAATGAATCAGCCCGCAACAGTGAAGTTGCTGACAGCTCGGATTTGATTTCACTGCTGCAGCAGCAGGGGGCTCTGAACGATGAGCAGGCCGACCAATGCCGGCGGCGGATGCGGCGGGCACAGATTCCGCCGCAGCAGGCCGTACTGGAGTTATCCCTCTCGACGCAGGAAGTCGTATACCGGGCTCTGAGCCAGATTTCCGGTCTGCCCTTTGTGCTGCTGGGCGAGCAGTCCATCGCCGAGACCGCGGTGCAGAAGGTCCCGGCCAAGGTCGCTTTGCGCTACCAGTTCGTGCCACTGCAGCTGGACCGCGGTACTCTGAAAGTCGCATTCGCCAATCCCCCGGCAATCCGTGACCGGGAAAATCTGCGTCTGCTGCTGGGGTTGCGCCTTGATCCGGTGCTGGCTACTCCAAGCGAAGTGAGCGGTACCTTGAAACGCCTTTACGGTCTGGGGGCGGAGAAAGTCATCCAGATTCGCCAGGACCGCAAGAATCAGCAGGTCGAGGAAGTCGAAGGCACCTTCGATGACCGTCTGGTGGAGAACCTGGACCAGGGCGACCAGCAGGACGCCAGCATTATCCAGCTGGTCAATGAAATCATCTCCGAGGCGATCCGGCAGCATGCTACGGATATCCACATCGAGCCCTTCCGGGAACAGATCAAGGTGCGCTACCGGATCGACGGCATGCTGCGCGAAATCCCCACCCCGCCCGGGATGGTCGAGCTCCACGATGCCATCATCTCGCGTCTGAAAATCATGTCCCGGCTGAATATCGCGGAGAAGCGCCTGCCCCATGATGGGCGCATCCGCCTCAGTGTCGGGGGCGAGGCGATTGACCTGCGCGTCTCCATCATGCCGACGCGTTTCGGGGAGACTATCTGCCTGCGGGTGCTGACCAGCAGTTCGATTTTCATTGAGATGGGGCAGCTGGGGTTGAGCAAATACCAGCTGGCGTTGCTGACCAAGCTGGTCTCCATGCCGCACGGCATCATGCTGGTCACCGGCCCGACCGGCAGCGGCAAGACCACCACCCTCTATGCGGCCTTGTCTTTTGTGCGCAACACCTATCCTGAGCGCAAGATCATCACGGTTGAAAACCCGGTCGAGTATGAGCTGGTGGGCACCAGCCAGATTCAGATGCACGCTGAAATCGGCCTGACTTTCGCCGCTGCCCTGCGCTCCATTCTGCGCCACGACCCGGATATCATCCTGGTGGGTGAAATCCGGGACAACGAGACCGCGGATATCGCCATCCAGTCGGCCCTGACCGGACATCTGGTGCTGTCAACCTTGCATACCAATGACTCGGTCGGGGCAGTGAACCGTCTGATCAATATGGGCGTAGAGCCGTACCTGGTGGCCTCGGCACTGGTCGCCGCCCTGGCCCAGCGCCTGGTCCGCCGAATCTGCAAACACTGTAAAATTGAAGACGAGGAGATCAGCCGGCGGGTGCGGGCGGAGATTGCGGAAAGCAACGGTATCTCTCCCGAGGATGTCAAGGCCTGGAAAGGCCAGGGGTGCATTGAGTGCGACCATAGCGGCTATCGCGGGCGGGTGGCGATTTATGAGTTCTTTCTCCTGGATGACGAGATTCAGGATATGGTGGCCGACCATGTCGGCACCAGTGAATTGCGCAAAGCTGCGATTGAGCGGGGCATGAAGGTCCTGCGCCAGGACGGCTGGTCGAAGGTCGCGCAGGGTGCGACCACAATCGATGAAATTCAGCGCATTACCAGCAATTTTGAAATCAGCTATGATATTGATGAAGATGCATAACCGCGTCCGGGCCTGTTGCTTGTGGCTGGGGGGGTGTTTATTGCTGCTCTGCAGCTGCGGGCAGCAGGAGCAGAAGCTGCGCCTGGGGGTGTCCATGCCCACCGCGACTCACGGCTGGGCCGGTGGCGTGGTCTGGTGTGCGGAGCAGGCGAAAGAGCGGTTGCAGGCCGCCCATCCTGACCTGGAAATCTTTCTGACGGCCAGCGCTGACGCTGCCCGGCAGGCCGAGCAGATCGAGAATCTGCTGGTGCGCGATATCGATGCCTTGGTGGTGATGGCCCAGGAACCGGGCCCCATCACCAGGGTCTGTCAGCGGGCCAAGGAGCAGGGAGTGTATCTGGTCGTGGTCTCCAACCCGCTGGAGCAGCGCTGTGAGGATGTGTTCGTCAATGGTGACAACCGCAGTTTCGGCCGGGCCGCCGGGGAGGCAATCGGTGAAATCCTCAACGGCGAGGGGACGGTCCTGGTCCTGGAAGGCATTCCCTGCCCGATTAATACTGAACGGGTCAGCGCTTTTAACCAGGTGTTGGCGGAAAAATTTCCCCGCCTGCGTATCCTGGACTCCCAGCCGGCCTGGTGGAATGCCGAAAAAGGGCTGTCCCTAATGGAGAACTTTCTCCTCAAGTATCCACAGGTCGATGCTGTCTGGACCGGTGATGATGACGTGCTCACCGGAGCACTGAAAGCGTACCAGGAGTCCGGCCGTCAGGACGTCCGGGCTTTTGTCGGCGGCGGCGGCAGCAAGAATATTGTCAAACGCATCGTCGAGGCCGATCCGCTGGTTAAGGCCACCGTGACCTATCCGCCGGAAATGCTGGCCGTGGGAATGGATGCCGCAGTTGAGGGACTGAAAAACAGACAGCAGCCCCATGACGGCAAACGTGAGATTATAATTAAATCGCAAATCGTCACTATCAGCAATGGCACAGCATTCTATTTCCCCGATTCAGTCTATTGACGACCGCCGCTACAGCGGAGCCGGTCACCGCTGCGGCTGCAGGCCATAAGTGCCGGCCCGGCGCGACAGACCCGGATGTGTCCTCCAAATATTGCCCCCCCCGCATTGAATAATGTACTGCCAGGCGCAGTACAGAAATCAGTCGCAATAACCTGAATTTGCCGCCCTCCACTGCTGCGCTACACCCACTGCCAACCCAGCCTGTCACAGCCCGGCAGCAGCGACAGACCTGCCCTCTTGCTCATCCTCATGTACAAAATGACGTTTTTCGCAAAAATGTCTTGTATTCGCGACAAAGTAAATTATAGTATGGCGTCTAAGGGGATTGGGGTGAGCAGCATCAACCAGCAAAAAGGTCAAAGCATGAAAAAACGTTTAGGATTTGCATTAGTCCTCTTGTCATCGGTATTGAGCACTATGGTATATGGCGGGGCTTTTCAGCTCTACTCTGAGAGCTCGACTGAAGCGATGTCGGTAGCCGGTGCGGTGGTCGGTCGTCGCGGGATGATCTCGAATGCCTGGTACAACCCTGCGGCTACTGGATCGATAGACAAGATCAGTGTGATGGGCGGTGTCAGTGCTTTGAAATTAAGCATTGACTACAGCTCTGATGGCGGCGATGATTCATTGCAGAACCGGATTCGCCCGACTGGTTTTTTCTATGCTATTGTGCCAATGACTCCGGACTTGAATTTCAACCTGTCGATCAATGCTCCCTATGGCATGATCACGGAATGGGAGAATGACTGGATCGAGAATGAGATGTGCACCTACACGAATCTCCGGGCAATCTACACCACTCCGTCTCTGACCTGGCAGGTCACTGAAGAACTCTCACTGGCCGCGGGTGTTAACTTGGTGTACGCCACTGCCCGTCTGGCCCGGAATATCAATTTGTCCGCCCTGGGTCTGGGCATGAACAAGATCTATATGGCTGCGGATGCTTATGGTATCGGCGGCAACCTGTCCGTGCATTACCAGCTCAATCCCGAGTGGGGGTTTGGTGTGCACTACCAGTCCCGGGTCAAGCTGGATTTCGAAGGCGAGGCCAAGTATCGCCGGGAAGTGAACGGGCCATTCGTCTACTTGATCGAGGATGACGCATCTACCACTATCACTCTGCCGGCCAGTTTGGGGCTGGGTGTCGCGAATAACTCTTTCAATAACCTGACTCTGAGTTTTGATGCCGTATGGACTGAGTGGAGCACCTACGCTGACAACAATATCAAGTTTGATAAACGTCCTGGCCCCGGGACGCCAGGAACTATTGAGAAGAAGAAAGACTGGTGCGATGTCTGGTCTTTCCGTCTGGGGGCCGAGTATGCTTTGACTGAGAACTGGGTGCTGCGTTGCGGCTATATGTATGATATTGCACCCGACAACGACCGCTACCGTACCCCGGAGATGCCTGACAGCGACCGGAATTTATTCACCATCGGTGCCGGTTACAGCAATGAGAAGTGGGGCGTGGATGTCGGTTACGGCTATCTGATCTTCAAGGATTCCAAGGCTGGCAGTGCTGCCGGCTCGGTGAACCACCGCACCAGCGGCGAATACGAGGCCGATCTGCACGTCCTCTCAGTCGCTTTCAAGATGTTCCTGTAAGCATAATCACAGCGCTTCCTGAGAAGCATCCAGCCTAACTCCTGCCGATTTCCGGCTGTTGGCCCCCAAGTGGACAGCAGCCGGCGGGCAGGAGTTTTTATTTTTCTTCCATCGGTTTGATGATCAGCTGCTCCTGGATCAATTTGCC
>JAAYYJ010000119.1 GCA_012515455.1 Oligosphaeraceae bacterium | reverse complement strand
GCAGGGGTCAATACGCAATGCTTCTGCAAATCATCGGCCAGCTGTGCTTTCACCGCAGATTCCAGGGCCGTGAATTGCTCAGCCCCCAGGAGCACCTCGATATTATCCTGCTCGCCCTGGCTCTTCAAGTATGCCTCACAGAGCTGGGCAATAATGGCGGCCACGCCCTTGGTATCCAAGGACTCCCGCAATAGCACACCCACGGCCTGCTGTACCCGCCCGGCCAATTCCGCCCGCACTCCCAGCAGGACATCGCGCGCAGCCTGCCGCAGCGCCTGCTCGGATTTCTGTTCCAGCAGCTCGGCTTCCCGTCCGGCCTCGGCGACAATCTTCGCGGCCTGTTCGCGAGCTTCCGCCACTATCGCTTCAGCTTCCTTCTGCGCCTGGGTCAACAACGCGGACTGCTTGGCCTCCGCTTTCTTGAGGCCTTCTTCATCTATCCGGTCCAGTAACGCTTGCAACTCGTCAGCCATAATGCCGAGTACTCCATTTTGATTATGCACATATTTTTGTTCTGAAATTGCGCTTAATATAACTGCAGAAGTGTAAAAAACAATCCTCCGGGACGATATTTTGCCGACATTCCGGGCCACCGCTGGCGGGATGTAAAATGAGGTGCTATTTTATAAACAGGTTCGAAATTGCATTCTTGCATGGTACCGTGACACAACCGACAGAGATTCTAACACCTTGAGATAATTGGCATGAACAGTAAAATCCTCCTTACTTGCATCTTGGCGGGGCTGCTCTGCACCGCCTGCCGCTCGGTGCCGCTGTCACAACGCTCGCAGCTGCTGCTTACTTCCGAGGATTATGAGAATGAGCTGGGCGCGACCGCCTATTCGGAATACCAAAAGGAGTACCCGCGCTCGAACAACAAGACCTACACTGACGCGCTACAGAGAGTCGGTGAGGCAATCAGCAGGGTGGCGGGCAAAGACGAATACCAGTGGGAATTCGTGGTCCTGGAAAGCAGTGAGGCCAATGCCTTCTGCCTGCCGGGCGGGAAGGTCGCGGTATACAGCGGCATTTTCCAGTTCACGGCCAACGAAGCCGAACTGGCGACCATCGTCTCACACGAGATCGCGCACGCCCTGGCCCGCCACGGCGGCGAGCGTATGAGCTGGGCCCAGCTGCAGCAAATCGGCGCTCTGGGGCTGCGGGCCTCCGGGACGGGCTCGGCCTGGGAGACGCTCTACGGCGTGGGCACCGAACTGGGGGTCATGCTCCCGTTCAGCCGGAAACACGAGCACGAAGCCGACAGCATCGGCCTTATTCTGCTGGCCCGCGCCGGTTATCATCCTGCGGCGGCCATCAGCTTCTGGCAGAAATTCAGCAGCGGGCGAAATCCCTCTCTGATTGAGCAATGGACCTCGACCCATCCCGGCGGGGCAGAACGCATCGAAAACTTGCAGGAGATGCAAGCGCAGGCTGTGCTGGAATACAATCAAAGCCCGCAGAAATTCGGTCTCGGGAGAGTATTCCCGGCTGCCAGGTGATGCCTGCGGTTACAAGCTCATTTTCTCTGCCGGTTATTTCTACCGGTCAGTTTTTTATCCACCCTCTACACCCAAAGAGAACTTATGCTGAGCAAAACACTTCTGGTCCTGTCATCGTTGTTTCTGTTCACCGGCTGCATCAGCCGTCTCACAGTGCCCGCACCGGCCGCAGTGCTGTATGAGAACGGCTCCTCCAGTTATCAGATTGTGCTGCCGGATGAATACGACCAACGCAGTACAGAAACACATCTGAGCAGCGCCGCCCAGGCTCTGCAGGGAGAATTCCAGATTGCCACCGGCGTGCTCCTGCCCATCGTCAAGGAGACTCAGGCCGACTCCACCCGACCCGCACTGTTCATCGGAAACTGCCAGGCCCCCAGAGCCGCGGGCTTTGAACCGGCGGCCTTCAAAGACCTCACCTACCTGATTGCTGAACGCCAGGGCAATATCTTCCTGGCCGGCCGGGACTGCCATGCCCCTTTCCGGCGTACCAACAGGCACCACCGGCAGCATATCCTGGGATCGGTCAAGGCCATGGTGGTCTTTATGGAAAAATACCTCGGCACACGCTTCCTCTGGCCCGGCGCCATCGGCCGCGAGACTCCGCCCAGCGCCCGCATCGTCATCCCCGGAGGACTGACCCTGAAACAGTCGCCACTGCTGGTCTTCGCTACTGGACGGCATTACGAGCTGATGTACGACACCGCCAACAACAACTTCGGCGTAAATGATATCTATGTCTATGGCGGGCATTCATATTACTCCGCTGTCCCGGCCCAAAAATATGGCGACAGCAACCCGGAGTACTTCATTTGGAGCGGCGATGACCGCAATCCGAACAACAATCATCTGTGCATTTCCAATCCCCAGGTACAGGAGCTCATCTACCAGGAGGTCCTGAACAAGCTCGATGAGGGTGCCAGCACCGTAGAATTGGCTCAGACCGACGGCTACACCCCCTGTCAATGCCAGAAATGCCAGGATTTCGCCGGCACCAGCGACCAGGGCGAGAAACTCTGGGTGCTGCACCGCTCGATTGCGGAACGCCTGCTGCGCGATCGTCCCGGCAAGAAAGTGCTGATCATCTCCTATGGCCCGACCAATATGCCGCCCAAGAGCTTCCGCAAATTCCCGGACAATGTAATGATCGAGCTCTGCTCCTACAGCCCGGAACACCTGGAAGCCTGGAGCAAAATGCAGGTCCCCCAGGGCTTCACTTCCTATATTTACAACTGGGGATATTATCAGTCCACCGGTTTTACCCCCCAGCGCTACCCGGAACACAGCGCCGAACAAGTGCGCACCTTCGCCAAATTCGGTATCAAGGGCGTCTATCGCTGTGCCTTCGGCGACAATATGGGCCTGGAAGGACCGAATTACTACGTCTTCGGCAAACTCTGGGACGATCCGGAACAGGACCCGCAGGTGCTGGCGGAGGAATTCTACCAGGCGGCTTTCGGACCGTCCGCCCCGCTGATGCGGAAATTCTACCAGACCCTCTTTGCCCGTCTGCGCGCCTTCACCCTACTGCTTAATCAGCGCGGCTACGGCGCCAAGAGCGCCATCCCCGACAACCCCCGGGCATTGCTGGGGTACATCTACTCACCGGATCTGCTTGACAGCATGGAGAAGAGCCTGAGCCGGGCGGAAAAACTGGCCGACTCGGCCAAAATCCGCAAGCGCCTGGAGCTGGTCCGGATGGAATTTGACTACGCCAAAAACCTCGGCCAGATCATCCATCTGTACGACGCCTATCTGATCAGCCCGGATCAGAACGCCTTTGAACGGGTGGCCCAGAAAGTCGAAGAACGCCAGCGCATGATCGCTTCG
>JAAYYJ010000118.1 GCA_012515455.1 Oligosphaeraceae bacterium | reverse complement strand
TGTGGGGTCCGGACGAGAGCTGTGGTCAGAGAGCCGGCCAGGCCTATTCCAGCAGCTACTACCATTCGGTTACGCTGACTGGATTGACCCCCGGCAAGCAGTACTTCGGCAAAATCGCCTCGCGTGCTCCGGCCCGTGAGCATCACGGCAACAGCGAGCTGGCTCTGGCGGACCGCTTCAAGCCCCGGGAGCTGGTCACCTCACCGGTGTTTTCCCTCACTACTGCAGACACGCAAGCAGCACCTATGACTTATTACGTCAGTCCGGCGGGCAAAGACCAGCAGGACGGCAGCGCCTCCGCGCCCTGGCAGACTATCTCCCGGGCTCTTGGCCAGGCCAAAGCAGGAGACGTGATCGAGGTCCGGGGGGGGACATATCGCGAGGCGCTGATCTTCCGTTCCGGCGGCGACCGTGAACATCCTCTGACTCTGCGCAGTGCTGCTGGCGAGACCGTGGTGCTGGACGGCTTCCGGGTCCTGACCGAGGGCATTACCCTGGACACCAAGTCGCATGTGATTATCGACGGCTTCCACTTCCGCGATTTCAACGATACCTGCGGCGCCGGCATTCTCATTAAGGGGGGCTCAGACATTGTAATCCGGCGCTGCTTCTACGACGGACGCAGCAACGGCTATACGCCGCGCTTTATCGATGCCAACAGCGTGCCCCGCCTGACCTTGGAAAACTGTGTGATTATCCGTGGTTTCCATGGCGCAAATTTTTGGCGTTGTCCCGATCTGACCATCCGGAACTGTGTCTGGTATATGAATCAGATCAACCATTTGTACATCCACAACCAGCCGGAGGAAAAGGCGTTGCTGGAAAAGAACATCTTTTTCGAATGCTCCCCTTCCAAATACTTAGCGGCGCTGCTGGGGGTTCATCACCTGGAGGCCCTGCAGATGCGCCAAAACGGCTTCTACCTGCGGATGCCGGAAAAACACCGCCGGCTTGTCTCGATCGGGCGTGTCAAAGGCGAACTGCTGTCACTCACGGCCAACCGGCAGGCCCTGGCTGAGTATGGGGTCGACTTCAGTGGCACGTACTTCGGCAATCCCCAAATACCGTTTTTGGCAGAACAGCTGATGTTCTCAGACGACCCGGAAAAATATCGCCAGGAGGCTGCGGAATTGCAAAAATCGCACTCCGCGGTCGAACTGCAGCAGCAGAAGGACGGCACGTATGCGCCCTGGAGCTTCCCGCAATTCTTTGCCCGGAATCCTGAACTGAACCGGCTCGACATCGGTCTGCAACCGGCGCAGTTCCAGAAATAACCGCTTTAGATTTCCCGGCTCACCCGCATGGAGCAGAGCTTCGGCCCGCACATGGTGCAGAATTTCTCTCCCGGGGCGCTGGCCGGCAGATTGCGTTCCTGCAGCGACTCGGCCCGCAGTTCGCGGGCCTTGTCGGGGTCCAGCGCCAGTTCGAACTGCTTATCCCAGTCGAACTCGGCCCGAGCCTGGCTGATGGCGTCGTCGCGGTCTTGAGCATGCGGAATGCCTTTGGCGATATCCGCAGCGTGAGCGGCAATTTTGTAGGCCATAACTCCATCACGGACGTCGGCGGCATTGGGCAGGCCCAGGTGTTCCTTCGGTGTGACATAGCAGAGCATTGCCGCACCATGCCATGCTCCCAGAGTCGCGCCGATGGCGCTGGTGATATGGTCATAGCCAGGAGCGCAGTCCATCACCACCGGCCCCAGAATATAGAACGGCGCGTCGTCACAGAGCTCCTGCTCGCGCAACATATTCATCTGGATTTGCTGCAGCGGGATATGCCCCGGCCCTTCAATCATCACCTGCACTCCGGCCTGGCGGCAGCGCCGCCCGAGCTGGCCCAGCTGTGCCAATTCGGCGAACTGCGCCTCATCACTGGCATCGGCCAGGCAGCCTGGGCGCATGCCATCGCCCAACGACAAGGTGACATCGTATTGGGCGCAGATTTCCAGAATTCTGTCAAAGCAGTCATAGAACGGATTGTCCCGGCCGGTCTTGGCCATGTAGCGGGCGATCAGCGCACCGCCCCGGCTGACAATACGCAGCTTGCGCTGGCAGGCTGCAGGCAGCTGAACGGGACGGATGCCCGCGTGGATGGTCATGTAATCCACCCCCTGCTCCGCCTGACTTCTAATGACCGCCAGGATGGCCTCAGTGGAGAAATCGATATCCTGGTCGTCATTGGCGCGGCAAGCCAGTTCATAGATAGGCACAGTGCCGATCGGTACCGTGGCGGCCGCGATAATGGCACCCCGGGTGTGTTCCAGATTCGCGCCGGTACTGAGGTCCATCACGGTATCGGCGCCATATTTCACCGCAGCCTGGAGTTTCTGCAGCTCCTGATGCGGGCAGCTGGACAGGCTGGACGTGCCGATATTGGCATTGATCTTCGTCTTCAGCTGCCGGCCAATGCCCATGGGCACCAGATTGCAGTGACGGATATTGGCGGGAATCACGATGGTGCCGGCGGCGACACCCTGGCGGATGAATTCTGCTTCCCGGAATTCACTGTCCGCCACTGCCTGCATTTGCGGCGTGATGATGCCTTGTTGCGCCTGGGCCAGCTGGGTATGACAGGATAAGGTCATTTTTGCACTCCTTGCGGTTAATCTAGGGAGCAGCAATGACCATAAACCGTTAAGGTCCTTTTGCTCCCTACGCTGATATTACTCAGATCAGGTTCAACGGGTATTCTCTCAGCCTCGCCTGTCGACGGAGCACCCCGGGAAAATTAATGGCGGCACGGAAAAATCAGCACAGTTTGAGGATTTCGGGCAGGTCGGTGATTGCCAGAATCCCTTTCAGGTGCATTGATTGCGGCCAGTCGTTGCATTCAGCGAGCACCTGCTCGGCGTACGAGCCACTATCCTCCGGCAAAGCCAAACTGACCATGCCAGGGCTGAGGAAAGCGGCCAGCAAGGCGGGAATCTTGCCAATGCCGGTAGCCGTCAGAATGATGTTCTGATTTCCGGCCTGGCGCAACAGCTTGATGGCCGCGAGGATATCACGGACTCTTCCGCCCAGGTATGACTCCCCCAGCAGCTGGCTGAGCGAGTCATAATGGTAGTCGAATTGATAGAGCTGAAAGAAGTCTCGGGTCGGGGGCTGATCACAACCGGACGGGGTGCTCTCCCCCACGCCGCGGTAGTCAAGCCCGAACAGCAGTTCGCCTGGCTGCAAGACCCTCTTCTGCAATTCACTTTTCGCGTCCTGATGCGGGATGTACAGCTCGGTCCGCCCGGCTGCCGGGAGGTGGAAAAAGCTCTGGTTGTCAGCAGCCAGGCACAGGGTAGTAAGGATGCCTGGCTCGCTCTGCAGAGCGTAGCGGGCAAAGAGTCTCCCGTCGCCGGCATAAATCGGGCGCAGCTGCCGGTACTGCGGCGTTCTTACCGCCGCGATGCCGAGCTTGAGGCGCAGCGCTCGCCGCAGTTCAGCCGGTGAGCGCGGCGCCCGCACCGCCTGCAGGCGCTGCAGTTCTTCCGCCAGGAAGGCGGAGATATTCCTGGCCCCCGGATAAGCGCTGACCTGCCCGGCGGGAAAACAATCCAGCTGCTCCTTGGGAACTGCCTGCCAGGGTTCTTCCCGGGGGGATGCTGCCGGCAGAGAGAAGCATTGCTGGAAGAACTTGTAGGTCTGCTCCCTGGCAGCGGGATTGAAAGCGTGGCTGTCCTCCCCCACCCAGAGCTGCACACGTTCCGGACAACCCAGGATGGCGTAGATGCGCTGCACTTCGGCAAACACCTCGCGGGTCCCGCGGATATCAAAGAAATCATTCTTCTCGCCGCTGATCAACACTGGTCTGGGAGCCGAGACCAGGAGCAAGTCCGCCATGTCGCCGCCATCAGCCGCCATCCCGAAAGGAATCTGTTCCGCATCCACCGGCAATTCGTTTTCAACATTCCGCCACCAGCGGGTGATGTAGCAGTTCGGCGCTGCGGCGGCGAGTCGTTCATCCACTGCATTCAGCAGCGCAGTCATCGTCCCGCCCCCGGAATTGCCCATCACGCCCAGGCGCCGGCCATCCACCTCCGGCCTGGTCAGCAAGTAGTCCAGGCAGCGCCGGGCGTCATGCAAACGCCAGGCACCGAAGCAATCCCCCAGCGGCAGCATCCGCCGGTTCAACAGATTGTGCTCACGGCAATTGAAAATCTCCGGGTGATCCGGATACTGGGTGCGTTCGCCCTGCCCGATGGGGTCCGGCACCAGCACCACACAGCCACGCCGGCAGAGGGCGATGGCGCCAGCCTGATACGATGGACAGGCCTTGCCATCAGGAGCATGTCCCAGCAGCTCCAGGATGCCGGGACAGCGCGAGCGCTGTTGCTTGGGGAGATAAAGACTGCAACAGACCGGAAAATCCGGGCGGCTGTCAAAAATCACTTTTTCGATAATATACTCGGGGAAATCCAGTACTCCGACAATTCTGGGCCGCAGCGGGCCGCATTCTTGCGGGAACTGCCAGGCCTCAGTCAGCCTCTGCCGGAGTTCCTGCTGGTAGCCCCGGACGTCCGCGGGGGTTTGCAAAGACGCCATCCGGCGCCGCCGCACTTTGGCCATCTGGGTAAATTTCCGCACATAATATTCCTGCAGCATATCTCCGAAAACAGCCATCATCAGCTCCTGTTTGCAGCTTGGCAGGCTCAGCCCGGGCGCGTTCTTCGGGCCAGCCTTGTAGACAACATACTCTATCCGACCGGCCCCGACTGCTGTCGCGGACCGGAATTCTGCGGGCAAACGCAAACAATAATCCCTGGCTGCTTTTTTTCAAGTTTAGAGTATTATATTAACAGAATTGCCTTGGCAGGAACGAGTCTCTGCCGCAGACCATGGTCCAACCGCAGAAAACTATGTTAGAACAATTACCAGCAGATTGGCAGGCCGCACTCGCACCGCACCTAAACGGACCAACCATGCTCCGTCTGCAGGATTTCCTGCAGCAGGAACGCAGGACGGCACAAATCTTCCCGCCGGAAGATAAAACCTTTGCCGCACTGCACCTGACACCAGTAGCCACAGTAAAAGCACTGCTGCTGGGACAAGACCCCTATCACGATGAGGGCCAGGCCTGCGGTCTGGCCTTCTCTGTGCCTGACAATATTCCGGCCCCGCCATCCCTGCGCAATATCCTGCGGGAATACTGCCAGGACCTGGGCTTACCCATCCCGGGACAGAACTCGCTGGATAAGTGGGCCCGCCAGGGCGTTCTGCTGCTCAACACCGTGTTGACCGTGCGCGCCCACCAGCCCGCCTCACATCACGGCAGGGGCTGGGAGCATTTCACCGACGCCGTTATCAAAGCTCTGTCACTGCGCGATACACCAGTGGTCTTCCTGCTCTGGGGCAGACAGGCTGGGCAGAAAAAAAACCTGATCGACTGTACCCGGCATGTCATCCTGACCGCCCCCCATCCCTCGCCACTGTCCGCATATCGAGGCTTCTTCGGAGCTAAACCATTCTCACAGTGCAACGCCGAATTGCGGAAGCGGCAAATCCCCCCCATTGACTGGAGACTGAACTGAACAGAACAACCACAGAGTACCTGATGCATGCACTATTGCCCTGGACGGAAAAAAATGTCAGTGGCCAGCGGTGAGCATCTATACCCTGATTCCAGCGTTGTGACCAGACTATGCCAGAAAACCTGCGGCCACCCTGCAGCAGCAGCACCGCAACCGCATGAGTACGGCATAAATCAGAAACCAGGATTATGACCCCAAAATAACCGCAAAGGATAATCCGAACTATCCCAGAACCAGCACCAGAGAACCAATATTGGCAACAAAACCCGAAAAAATAAAAAAAACCATGAAAAAAACTTTTTTGCACTGGAAAAGCTTCGGACATGAGTATATATTATTTACTTTACTGATTTCTGCGCCTTTATTTTGTCCGGCCCAGGCTGAGCAGAAGCTGTCGATGGAGCTGCAGGAAGCGCAAGTAGCTCGCACCGCTCTGGAGCGTGAGAATGCCGGCTTAAAACAGGAATTGGTAGAGAAGAGCAAGGAGCTGGATGCTCTGCGCAGTCTTTATGCTGAATCGATCATTGAGCAAAGCAAGATGATTGAGCGCCTGCGGGCCTTGGAGTTGTCGGCCGCCCATTTGCTTTCTGGCGGTGGTGACGAAGGTCTGAAGGCACTTTTTTCCGAGGCCATCTCAAGTATGGCCCTGGTAAGAAGGCGGATTCTGGCCATTGAGCAGGAATTTGCCGTTTTTGAGCAGTCCTTGGCTGCGGCCTTGGATGGGTTGCAACCCAGCGATGCCATGCGTCGCGAGTTTGAGCACCGGGTTATGTCCCTGCGGAGGGTGATTGAGAGCAGTCTCAAGCCATTGTCGTTAGTCGCCGGGCGAGGCAATGGAGATCCGGACAAGACAGGTTGCAGGATTTTGTCGTTGGATGAATCTACTCAGTCAGTGCTGTTGGACTGCGGTTATCAAAATGACTGCAGGATCGGCAAGACCTGGGTTGTGAAGCGTGACGGCGCAGTGCTGGCGACTCTGAAAGTCGTGGAAAGCCGGGCTGACTGCAGTGCAGCAATGCTGATCTCCGGGTCTTGGCAGGTTCTTCTGCCGGGCATGGCACTAAGTGAAGAGCGGGGCCGAATTCAGGGTGAATGATCCCCTTCTGCCTGCTTTAAGCCAGGTTGCCTTGGTTGCCCGGCGAGTGACAATAGAATATCATAATTCGTTTTTTCCTCAACATCAAGTTGAACAACCACCCCAGAAGCAGAGAAAAGGAACATGGAAAAAGTTGCCATAACCAAGTATGTGCGGATGTCCCCGTTCAAGGCTCGTGAAGTCACGCGCCTGATTCAGGGTAAGCCTGCCGTGGTGGCGATGACCACCGTCAGTCTGATTCCCCGCAAGGCGGCACGGCTGATTGAGCAGACTCTGAAGTCTGCCATTGCCAATGCCGAGAGCGACGAGAAATTCGCCATTGACAGGTCCAAACTGTTTGTCAAGGAAGCGGTGATTGGTGAAGGGCCGACTCTGAAGCGTTTCCGGCCCAAAGCTCGCGGTTCAGCCGGCCGCATTCGCAAACGCACCAGCCACATTCGCATTGTTGTTTCAGACATGGCTTAAAGTCTAGGGAGTACACCGTGGGTCAAAAAGTTAATCCGATTGGATTCCGCCTCCCAGTCACTAAAGACTGGAAATCCCGCTGGTTTGCCCGCAAAGCACAATTCGGCCCGCTGCTGCAGGAAGATTTGCGCCTCCGCGAGTATCTGGCAGAAAAATTGAAAGACGCGTCGGTCAGCCGGGTGATGATCGAGCGATTCGGACCGCGTCTGCGCATCACTATCTACACCAGCCGGCCAGCCATTGTCGTATCCGGGAATTTTACCCGCCCTACTGTCCGCGAAGAACGCCCGCAACGGCGTTTTGACGGCAAGAAGGGCGCCGGGCTGGAAATTCTCAAGACTGAGATGGCCCAGATCGCCAAAGACAAGGAAATTCTGGTAGAACTCAAGGAAGTGCGCACCCCGGAAGTCGATGCTCAGCTGGTGGCTGAGAATGTGGCGCAGCAGCTGGTTCGCCGGGTGGCTTTCCGGCGGGCGATGAAGCGTGCCATCCAGACCGCGATGGAACGTGGCGCGGACGGCATCCGCATCCGCTGCTCCGGCCGACTGAACGGCGCCGAGCTGGCCCGCACAGAGCAGTACAAGGACGGCAAAGTCCCGCTGCACACCCTGCGCGCCGATATTGATTATGGATTTTCCGAAGCCCACACTTTGGCCGGGCGTATCGGAGTCAAAGTATGGATTTGCAAACCCCAAAATTGGGAGGAACTGAAAAATGCCTCTTATGCCAAAAAGAGTAGATCACCGAAAGGTGCAGCGCGGCGCCCGCGCGGGAATCGCGAGCCGCAACAATAAGTTGGATTTTGGTGAATACGGCTTGCAGGTCCTGGACCGTGGCTGGCTGACTGCCAGTCAGATTGAGGCCGCCCGTGTAGCGGCAACCCGTCACATGCAGCGCCGCGGTCAGATCTGGCTGCGTATCTTCCCCGACAAGCCGGTCAGCAAGAAGCCCTTGGAAACACGTATGGGCAAGGGGAAAGGCAATCCTGAGTTCTGGGTCGCTGTGCTTCGTCCCGGCAACATGATCATTGAAGTCAGCGGTTGTTCTGAGACCGTGGCCAAGGAAGCCCTGGCCCTCGCCGCCAGCAAGATGCCTTTCCGGTGTCGCTTCCTCTCCCGCCAGCGGGCGGCCCAATAAGCAGTCTGCACCGGGGGATAACAGGAGCTAATATGAAAGCAGCAGAAATTCGCGAAAAAACCTCGGCCGAACTCCAGCAGGACATCGAGGCCTGCCGCAAAGAAATCTTCGACCTGAGGATGAAATTCCAACTCAATCAGCTGGAAGACACCGCCCGCATCCGCGCTCTGCGTCGGGACGTGGCCCGTCTGGAAACTGAAAAGACGGTCCGGCGCAAGTCGGCCGAGAGCAAATAAGGCAAGGTG
>JAAYYJ010000117.1 GCA_012515455.1 Oligosphaeraceae bacterium | reverse complement strand
GGAAGTCGTGACCCGCCGCTGCCGCTTCGAACTGCGCAAGGCTGAGGAACGCGACCATATTGTGCAGGGACTGCTGATCGCTCAGGCCAACATCGACGCGGTGGTCAGGATTATCCGTGAGTCAGCCAACCGCGAGGATGCCGCCCGCCGCCTGATGGAGCACTTCCCGCTCTCCGAACGCCAGACCAAAGCCATTCTGGAGATGCGACTGTATCAGCTCACCAATCTGGCGGTGGATGAATTGCAGCAAGAACACAGCGAACTGCAGAATCTGATTTCTCGCCTGAAGGATATCCTCTCCTCCCGCAGCAAGATTATGCAGGTCGTGAAGGATGAACTCCTGGAAGTGAAAGCGAAGTACGCCGACCCGCGCCGCACGCTGATCATCCCCGGAGAACGCGACCTCGACCAGGAGGACCTGATCGCCCGCGATATCTGCGTGATTCCTGTCACCGCTTCCGGATACATCAAGCGCGTCTCGGCCAGCTTGTATGAGGCTCAGAACCGCGGCGGCAAAGGCTTCAAGGGCATCCGCACCAAGAATGAGGATTACGTCAAGATGCTCTTGACCTGTTGCACCCATGACCGGATTCTGTTCTTCACCAACAAGGGCCTGATGTACAACCTGAAAGCCTACGAGATTCCCGACAGTGCCAAGGACAGCGCCGGCAAGGCCCTGGTTAACCTGCTCGAGCTGACCGAGGGCGAACAAATCCGCGCCATGATCCCGGTGGTCACCTTGGACGACCCGGAACGTTATGTCGTGATGGCAACCCGCAACGGCGTCATCAAGAAAACCGCCCTGCAGGCCTTCCGGCATCTGCATAAACGCGGCATCATCGCCATCAACCTCGATGAGAATGACGACCTCATCGATACCCAACTGACCGACGGTACCCAGGATATCTTGCTCTCCGCCGCCAATGGCATGGCCTGCCGTTTCAACGAACGGGATGTCCGCAGCACCGGTCGAGCCACCGCCGGCGTACGGGGAATGAATCTGCGCGACAGCGAGGGTAACCTGGTCTCCGAAATCGTCTCCATGTCGGTAATCAGCAATCCCGATGATGAGGTGCTGGTGATCTCGGCCAAGGGCATGGGCAAGCGCACCCCGATCGGCTATGCCGGTCCCGTGCCTGGAGAATCTGCCGGCCAGGACAGCGATGATTCCCCCGGCAGTGCGGACAGCGCGGACAGCGCTGAGCCCGCCGATACGGAAGACAGCAGCAGCAGCGACAACAACCGGGAAGGCAGTGACTCCTCGAGCCGCCGCTACCGCCGCACCCGTCGTGGCGGCAAGGGCGTGGTGAGCATGAAATTGCGCGAGGGCGACCGGCTGGTGGCCTCCATGCTGGTCCCGGCAGACAGCCGGCAGGAGCTGATCCTGATGTCGGTGCAGGGCCTGACCGTTCGCTTGCGGGTCGAAGATGTGCGGCAGACCGGCCGTTCCGCTTATGGCGTGATTGTGATGCGGGTGGCCGACAGCGACCAGGTCGCCACTGCGACCATCGTCGATGAACTCAGCGATGAGGAAATCGCCGCCAACCAGGCCAAAGCTGACGAAGAGGCCGATTTTGCCGCCCGCGAAGCCAAGTTCGCGGCCCACCTGGAGGAACTCTCCCAAGCCAACCGCGATCAGGAAGGCGATCACGAGGACGATGCGCAGGGGGAGCCAGCCGCTGACTCTGCACTTGATAATAGTTCCTCCCTTTCATCCGAAAAAGATTAATTTGCACTTGCAGGCCAATAATTTGATGTTATATTAGCGCCACACCGGAACTTACTCCGGGGAAAGATTTAAGACGAAAGGAAGAAAAGCAATGAAGAAGTATCTGTACCTGCTGGTTGCTGTTGCCATGGTTTTTGCAGTTGTCAGCTGCAAGAAAAAGACCACCGCTGACAAGATCGGTGATGCCTTCAAGTCCGCTGAGAAGGAAGCTGCCGCTGCTGTCAAGGACGCCGAGAAGGCCGTCGAAGACGCGCAGAAGTAATTTCCACCTGCGATTCAAAAGCCCCACCGGCGCATTCGTGCACTGATGGGGCTTTTTTGTTTTACCTGCCCGGCAGTGGCGAAAACGGGACGGGACGGCAGAGTAAATTAATGTGATTCCTTGTTTCACCCAGCCAGATGGACAAGTCGTAAAATGAAAATTTCCCCTTGCAACAGCTATCATGCCCTGGTCGAGGATTGCCAAATCCTGCGCAAAGACGATGCTCAGTCCGTATTCAAGGTCTATTTCTGCAGTATCACCGGCCGGGCAACCCCAGAACGCTTCGAATGGGCACACTGCCAGCAAAGCAAACAGGACTTCCTGGATAATCTGCAGAAAAGCAACTTTGAGGGAATCGGCTTCGTAACCGCGTTCCCGCATATCGCCAAAATTTTCCTGTACGCGCCGCAGAATGAAATCCTGCAATACGTCAGCGCCTTCAAACCGACCTCTGGTGAATGCGCACCACTGCAGCGCGAGAACAATTTCCTGGAATTCGCCTGCCTCGCTGAAGCCGTCATCGCGGCCCAGGAATTCAATTTTTGGGCGGAGTCGGACAGCGTCGCAGAGTACCTCAGCCGGATCGGCCAGTTTGCCCCGCTGAGCATTGTCCGAAATGACAAACTGCAGCAATACTGGCGGAGTTGCTGACCATGCGCTTCCGACCCTGCATCGATCT
>JAAYYJ010000116.1 GCA_012515455.1 Oligosphaeraceae bacterium | reverse complement strand
GGGTCTGCACCGCACCGCTCCAGTGGTTTTTGTTGCGGCGGTGCATTCCGCCTTGCACTTTCTGCAGGGGTTGATTGAATCTGCCATGCATAACATCGACATCGGCGACGTGGGTGGCGTTATCATAGGCGAAGAGGATGATCTCCCGGTCCTCGGCCCAGAGCCCGAAGGTCAGGAAACCGGCGTACGGCTCGCCCGAGCCGTTGCGCCAGCCGTATCTGCCGTTCATGCCCCAGCGCATGGGATGGAGGATGCGGGCGCCATCTCTGTCCCAGCCCCCCCGGGACCAGTTGGTGCGTACGTCGCCATAGTTCACGAATCCGTTCCAGCGCCAATGATCGCGCGAGGCCATCAGCCAGTGCATCTGCCCGGCCAGGCCCTCAATATAAGCGGTATTATTGGCAAAGGCCTCTTCTTTCCAGTTCCCCATTGCCTTGCTGGCAACCAGATCAGCGCGGCTGGGGAACCACAACCACTGGCGGCCGGCCTCGGCGCCAGCGGCTGCTGCTGCGGTAGGTTCAGAGGATGTCAGGCACCAGGTCATTTCACTGGTCTTGGCCAGCCCGCTGGCATCGTAGTCGAAGTCATAGGTATCCATCATGAATTCGTCGCGCTCCACGGTGCGGCGGGTATCCAGGGCTAGGCCGGATTCGCCGTCCCAGCTGTCCAGCTGGAGGCGGGCGCTGTCCAGACTCAAACGGTTCGGTCCCAGGCGGGTGAAATTCGGCACTGCGATACCCAGGGCTGCAGATGCGTTGCTCAAGGTCCAGGCATGGCGTTCCGGAGCCGGCCATTCGGCTTCAGCTTTCTGATTGTTCTGGGTGATGTGGTTTCTGCCGCTGCAGTCGCTGACCAGTTGCACGGGCTGGCCATTGAGCGGATAAGACTGTGCCTGATTGCGGCCTTGCTGCCACTCCTGCGGGAAAGTCGCGGTCAGGCGGGCCTTGCTGAGGGCAAACTTCTCTGGTGACCAGTGCAGGAACCAGGTGGTCTGAAAACGGATAACCGGGGTGTGGCGGAAAATGCGCAGCCGGAGCTGCCATTCCAGGTCCGCCCCCGGGCTGTCCTGCCCGCCATTGCCGCGGATGCGGTACAGCAGAGAGTCCGCATCCTCGTGTTCCAGCAGGAATTCGCGGATGACCGGCTGCAGGGGGATTTCCTGGCCCGGCTGGCTGAGCTGGTCAACCGGCTCGGCCCAGGCGTATTGGACCCGGGTGTCATAATCCTCCGGAGCGCGGGAATCGCGGGCCTTGGGTTTGCTGATGGGCACTACGCCGGCTTCCAGCTGCAGTTTGGCAAAAAGTCTGCCTTGGTAGTGGAGCTGCAGACCGCCGTCCTGCTGTTGCAGGCTGAAGGACGCCTCCGGATGGGGAGCGGCCGGAGCCGGGCCCGGCTGCAGGACGGGATTCTGAGGCAGGGGCAGGTCCTGGGGCCAGACCCCGCTGAGGGCCAGCCATTGGATGCTGCCGTCGGACCAATATGCGGCAATTTTTGCCTGGGCCGGCAGAGGCCTGCCGTCCAGAGTCAGAGTTTGCGGCACCTGCTGGGGGAAGAGCTGCCCTTTGGGCAGGGGCAGGGTTTGACTGAAGGGCAGAGTGACCCCGGCAGAGTGGGCTGCGCGAAAGCCTTCTGTGGGGTGCAGCGGTGGCAGCAGCTGTGCGTCCTGGCCCAGGCAGAGCGATCCCAGGCAACCGATGGCGAATGCGGTCTTGATTCCAGGCATAAGATGGTCCCGGAGTGAAAGCGAGTTTTTTTGCATCAGGGTTCCTTATTTTGCAGGGCCGGATTCAGGAGAAAACGCTGATAATGTAATGTCGTATTTGGTCGATGCAAGACTGCAGTGAGCTCTGCTCTTATCTTCAGTCGGGGGTTGCCTGGCAGCATCAGGTCATTATATTATAGCGGTTTGCAAGCGCTCTTCCGGGCGGAGCGGACGGCCCGGGCAGGCGCCATTAATACAGGAAAGGAAACTTCATGCGAATCAAGATTCTGGGGTTTGACTGCAGTCCCCGCAAGAACAGCAACAGCGGTGCGTTGCTGCAGGCATCTTTTGCTGCAGCCCGGGAGAAATTATCCGGTACGGGTGAACTGGTCAGCGAAATCATCCATTTGCGCGACTGCGACATCAAGCATTGCAACGCCTGCAGCGTCTGCGGTAAGCGCAAGGATACTGGAGAGTATATCCCCTGCGTAATTAAAGATGATATGACGGAAATCCTGGCCAAAATGTGTGAGGCGGACGGAATGGCGGTGGCCACACCGGTGTATTTCGGCCTGCCCTCGGATTTGTTCTCTAAATTCATTATGCGGACCAGAGTCCTGCGGCATCAGGATTTCCGCCTGGCCAACAAACCGGTGGGAATTATGGCCATCGCCGGGCGACGTTCCGGGGGCGCCGAAACCACCATAATGTCAGCCTGGCTGCCTTTTATCCGCAACGGCTGCCTGATTGTGGGCAACGGCGATCAGACCTGCCAGTTCGGGACCATGGGCTGGGCCGGACCCTGCGGGCATATCTTGAGCGATGAGTGGGGGCTCGAGCAGGGCGAACAGACCGTCCGCAGAATTTTCGAGGTCGCCTCACTGGTCCATGCCGGCCAGCAGGCGCTGGGCCAGACCGGCACGCCGATGCACTTCTCGTATACCTCTGGCAACCGGCCGCAGTAGGCCCGGGAAACCAAGTGCGCCCCTGCATCGCCAGCAGGGGCGCACTTGCCCCAGTCCTGAGTCCTGGTGCAGCACAGTCGACGCCTGCGAGGCAAAAACGTTATGGTGCGGAATCTGGTGCTGAATACTTTCAGACTGCCGTTAGTAGTCCAGGCTGGCAATTGATCCATAACCGCTCAGGCGCCGGCAACGCCGCTCTCTGCCGGAGCACTACCGGAGGCTTGACCAGCCCAACCACTATGGCATTGCTCTTTTTCCCGCTCGAATCTTGGCACATTGACCATTTGGGGTGAGTGATGGCACTGCTGCCATGGTTTGCTTCCGGCGCCCCTCACGCGCGCGCGTCCAAATTAGGGTTGGGGGTCCCCCCAATCGGTGGGGTGGGACCCACCGCTAGAATCAAGGGCACGGGGCAAAAATTAGTGCTTGTGGCAATTTTGTCAAGGCACACATCGGCAATTGCATACAAATACCTTGTTTCCTGACAACTGCTTCCCAGAAAAGAACAACGCATCCCAGCCGCGCGAACTGCTGCGATCGGGGCAGCACCCGCATTTCAGCCGGCTATACTAGCTCGCCTGCAGGGAACAAATACCTTATGTCCGGGCAACTGCTGCCCAGTAAAGGCCAACGCATCCCAGCAGGGGGAGCTGGTGCGATCGGGTCAGAATCCGCATTTCAGCCGGGCATCCTCGATCACCTGCAGGGGGCAGCAGCTATCTCGTCTTCTGGCGCATGTCAATGACAACTCAAATTGGCGCCAAATTTGTCATGCAGGGGTACCACCAGAACCGATTGATTATTTTGGGTCTGAATCAGGATTTCATAAAGAAAAATCCGCTCCTTCGGGTGCTTCAATGTGGCGCCCCGCGCTTAGCAAAAATGGCGCCGATTTTGATTATCATCCACCACGTCATGCCGAGGCCAACCGAAAACGGCTCCTCTTCAGCAACACTCTAGCACCAATCTTCGCGCATTTGCCCCAAAACATGATTTCCGACGCATTACGTTTATTTGGCTGTTAAATGCTGTTTTGTCGGGTTGGTAGATTGCGGAATAAGTTTACTGGTTTATAGTAAAGGCTTTTCCAGTTTTACGGTGCCAGGGATAGCCATGAAAATCAGCAGCGACGGTTGCGGCAGAATAGCCCGCGAATTTTATTTACAGAACAAGCGTGGTTTGCATTTGCGTTTAGCCGGCGAGATTGCCAAGGTTGCAACGCGTTACAATGCCGAGGTCAAGCTTGTTGCGGGGGGGCATGCGGCTGATGCCAAGAGCGCCTTGGCCTTGCTGACCCTGGCCGCCACTCCGGGCAGCCGGCTGGTGCTGGTTGGGGAAGGGCAGCAAGCATCCGAGGCAGTCAATTTCCTGGTCGAGTTCATTACCAGCCAGGACCGCGAGTCGTAACCAACCGCCGGTGAGGAAAGGTCCTGCGCTTCTCTGTCCTGTCCGGCAGTCGGATGGAGCGGTTCCAGCAGGACACAGCCTTGCTCCGCGTCTGACAAATGGTTCGTGCATTCTTACGGACTCTGATTCCGGACAAAGCACTTTGGGGACGAGAAGGTGGAGTCCTCCGAAGAGCAAGATATATCTCGGTCCTGAATCCCAGGCTCGTACGGGTGCTCACCCTGAGGCAATCATGATGCACTGTCCTGGGCGGGGCTGACGAAAAATCGGCTCCTGGTGGTTAAATTCCATACTGCGGGTTATATTAGTTTAATTATCTACTCAGTGAGCATCCGGCAGGGTGCTGATTTGGTTCTCGGCAGTACAGGAGCAAGGACGGCGGTGACGAATAATTCTTATGCAGTGCGGGTGATGCAGCCCGGTGACCGCAAAGCTGTGGCCGGTCTGATTTGCCTGTCCACCAGCGTCTGGTATCAGAGTCACCTGGGGACACCGCGTTTTCTTAATGGTCCGCAGTCCACAGAATTATATTATGACGTCTATCATGCGCTGCCGGGCAGTTCGGGGGTGGTTGCGGTGGATGATTACAGCGGGCAAGTCATCGGGTCCTGTTTTCAGCATATCCGTCCGACCCATGTCTCCTTGGGGATAATGAATGTGCATCCCAGCTATGCCTGCCGGGGTATTGCCTCAGCCTTGCTGAAAAGTATTGTGGGTACTGCGGAGGCACTGGGCAAGCCGGTGCGTCTGGTGTCTAGCGCCTTGAACCTCGATTCATTTTCCTTGTACAACCGGCAGGGATTTCTGCCCTACAGCCTATATCAGGACATGCGTTTTGCCGTGCCCGCAGCAGGATACCCGCTGGAGCTTCCCGCGGCCCTGCGGGTGCGCCCGGCCAGGATTGAGGACCTGCCGGCCATCCAGGCTTTGGAAACGGCGGTATCAGGCATTGCACGCCCGGGAGACTGGCGGCATTTTATTGAGAACCCGGAGGGTATCTGGTCGGTCTCGGTCTGCGAAAGCGCAGCGGAGGGGGCTTTGACGGCGGTACTGGGGTCGGTATTTCATGCTGCCACGAACATGATCGGCCCGGGCCTGGCCCGCGACTGCGACTCTGCCCGGGCAGTGCTGGTCGCGCAGTTGAATCAGCACCGCGGGCGCACGCCGGTGGCGCTGCTGCCCATCGCTTATCCCGAGTTGGTCGCGGCGGCTTATGCCCTGGGCGGCCGCAACACCGAGATTCACTTCGCCCAGGCGCGTGGGGCGGTGCCGGCCTTGCACGGACCGACTTTCCCGACTTTTATGCCCGAGTCATTCTAAAGCCGCCACATGGTCCGGGGGAGGTAACCCCCGGCCTGGGCAGCGCAGTCAGAGCAGGAGAACAGATATGGCCTTGCAGGTCCAGAGCAGCGAAACATCCTACCGGGCGGCAGTATCCCTGGCTGATCTGCCTGCCGATGCGTACTTTGTCTACTACAACACCTTCAGCATGTGCTTCGGCAATGCGGTGCCCAGTACCGCGGTTTTTGCCCAGGCTGAGGGCGGCTTCTGCAGCGATGACGTGGTGGTGGTCGGCAGTGTTGCCGCCAGCAAGTATATCCTGGTCGGGGCCTTGACCGCCTGGCGTTCGCTGACCCATTTCCGGGTGGTCCGGCGGGGCGGGCGCTTCCAGGCGGTGGAGGTGGTGCAGCCGTATATCAAGCCGGGGGAGCCCCCCGAGGAGCTGCTGGTGCTCGCCGGTGAGGACTGGCGGGAGCTGCTGCAGGAATATGCGCTGCGGGTTGCGGTTGCCAATGGCCGGGAGGTGCTGCGGCCGGCCCGCAATCTGACCGGGTACTGCACCTGGTACTACTATTATGCCGGAGTTACGGAGAAAGATTTTCTCAGCAATGTCAAGGCTCTGGGGCGGAACCGGAAATACCGCTCTGAGGTCATTCAGATCGATGATGGCTATCAGACCTTCCAGGGCGATTGGCAAGACCAGGACCCCAGCTGGCCGACACCCCTGCCGGACATTGCCGGAAAAATCCGGGCCAGCGGCAGCCGGGCCGGCATCTGGCTGATGCCCTTCCAGGCCTCCACGGCCAGCCGAATCTACCGGGAGCATCCGGAGTATTTTGTCACAGACGCACAGGGTGAGGCGGTGACCCGGCGAGGGTGGTCGCCGGAGCCGGATCACCTCTGGCTGTGCCTGGACCTGACCAAACCCGCAGTGCAGGAGTATATTGCCGGCATCTTCCGAAAATTCCGGGACTGGGGATATACCTATTTCAAGATGGACGGGATGAATTTCGGCCTGATGGAGGGCGTACGCCATGACCCCCAGGCGACCCCAGTCTCGGCCTTCCGCCTCGGCCTGCAGGCCATCCGGGCGGCAGTGCCGGACTGCACCCTGCTGGGCTGTACCGCGCCGTTCCTGCCTTGCGTGGGGCTGGTGGATATGTGCCGGATCAGCAGCGATACCCGCGCCTGCGACTCGCAGATTGAACATGTATACCGGGAAATCAGCGGTCGCTGGTGGATGTTCGACCGGCTCTTCCGGGCCGACCCCGATGTGCTGATCGCCCGGCAAGACCGGGGCACCCAGAGTCTGGGCGCCAGCCGGATTTCAGTGCTCACCGGCATTATCACCGGAGTATCTCTGACCAGTGACAACCTGGCCAAGATTGCGCCGGAACGCCTGGAGCTGCTCAAATGCGCAGCCGAGTACCGCTTGCGGGATGCGGTGCCGCTGGTCTGGCAGCAGGGCAGCTGGATTCGCGGTTTCGCCGGTACGCTGGCTGGCCGCCCGGCCGTGGCTCTGGTGAATGATACCGATGCGCCGTTGCAATACCGTCTCTCGGACCTGGGCCTCGCCGGGCCAGTGGAGGACCTGCTGCAGCCGGGCGCGGGCGAGGTCAGGCGCAAGTACGTCCTGCCGCCGCATGATGCCGCGTTGCTGGTGCACTGCGCCAGACGAAAATAACTCCGCCGGGTTGCAGGGAACGTTAAAACGAATAAATTAACTCAAATGGACAGAGATTTTTTTCACAAGCAGCCCTTGCGGGTGCTGGTTCGGGGACGCAATCTGGAGGACCTGCTGCCGTGGTTACGCCGCTTTGCCGTAGAATTGGTGGACGAGCACCCGGATTTGGTGATCACCCACGGTGGCGACGGCTCGTTGCTGGGGGCCGAGCGAGATTATCCCGGCGTACCCAAATGTCCGCTCCGGGATCGCCGGCAGAATCCGAAATGTCCGCGGCATTCCGAGCTCTCGACTTTGGAGAAGCTGTTCGCCGGTCAGCTGCAGCGTTCGAGTCTGGAGAAGCTGGTGGCGGTAACCGCCAGCGGCGAGGAACTGCGTGGTATTAACGACCTGGTGTTGAGCCGGGAGCTGCTGTCCAGCGCCATCCGCTATCGCATCGTTGTGGATGGCGAGCTGTTTCGCCCACAAGTGGTCTCGGACAGCCTGGTGATAGCCACGCCCTTCGGCAGCACCGGCTATTTCCAGAGCATCACCCGGGGGAATTTCCGCACCGGCATCGGCTTGGCTTTCAACAATGCCATGGAAGGCAGTGGCTTTTCTGTCCTGCCCGTCTTTACCCGCCTGGAAGTGCAGATTCTGCGCGGTCCGGCGGTACTGGTGGCTGACAACGATCCGCAGATACTGCGGTTGAAGGATGGTGAAACACTGCTGGTGCGACTGTCGGACAGCAAAACCACAGTCTACGGCTTGGATGTGTTCCGCTGCCCGGACTGTTATCAACTGCGGCGAGACGGAATTTGAAGTGCGCGGGCAGGACTGCGGTATGGGTCAGGGCTGCTGCGACCGTCCGCATCCTGGTTCTGCGAAGTAAAGAAGGATAGTAACTATATGGATCCTTGTAGATTCTGGAGCAGTGGCTTTTGCATTTTTTTGATGTGCTATCTGGTTGGCGGCATCCCTTTTGGCTACCTGATTGGCAAGTTTAACGGCTTGGATATCAGACGGCATGGCAGCCATAATATCGGTGCAACCAATGTCCGCCGGGTGCTGGGCGGTGACTGGGGGACAGTCTGCTTCGCCTTGGATTTTCTCAAGGGGCTGATGCCGGTGGTGTATATTGGTGCAGCGCTGGGGGCGGAATGGTGCGTCGGCTTTGAATGGGGAGAGATTTTTGCCGTAGTGGGCACAGTGCTGGGGCATGTTTTCCCATGGACCTTGAAATTCAAGGGCGGCAAAGGAGTGGCGACCAGCCTGGGAGCAGTGCTGGGGGTGGCTTTCTGGCCGGTGCTGTGGTGCGCAGTGGTGTGGTATCTGACCTTCCTGAAAACCCGTATTGTGGCCCTGGCCAGTATTGCGGCGGCTCTGGCCATGCCCCTGGTCGGGATGCTGATGTATTTCTTCCGCCTGGGCCGGATTCATGGCCCGGCGGTGATACTGATGCTGATCTTGGGCGGTCTGATCATTTATCGTCATAAAGATAATATCCTGCGCCTGCGGGAAGGGCGGGAGAATACTTTTCACAAGCAACATCGGGTCAGTGGAGGGACTGCAGCACGATGAAAAGACTTCCCGGTATCTTGCTGCTCTGCGGTTGTCTCGGCCTGGCGGCCGCAGAAACAGCCCTGCCGTTCGGGGCAGCACGTCTGGAGAATGGCGATATCTCGTTTGCCGGCATGGTGGTGCGGACCACCGCCGGCGAACTGGCTTTGCCCTGTCGCTTCGTGCTGCCTGAAGGGGCCCTGGAGGTTATCGTCTGCCGGCCGGATGGCCGGATGCACGAAACCCTGCTCTGCAGTGACGTCCGCGCGGTGCATGTGCAGGCGTTGCTCTATCTGCTGGGGGCCAGTAATGGCTCCCGCTTGCCTGGCGAGGGAGTCCAGCAAGGTGATCTCTGCGACTTGTGGCTGGAATGGCAGGATGCCCAGGGCCGGCAGCTGCGCGAGCCGGTGGAAGAATGGATTCTCGACACCAGGACCGGGCAGAATCTGCGCCCTGCTGGCTGGGTTTTTGTGGGCTCAACCGTAAAAGACGGGGTGTTTGCGGCGGATGCCGAGGGCAATATCGTGATCAATTACTCAGTGGGTGCGACGGTGCTGGACAGCACTGACCCCGGCAGCGTGGAAGATACCATCCATATCGTAGATGCAGAAAAAAGCCGGCCACCGCAGGATGCAGCAGTGACCCTGGTAATCAGACCGCGAAAAAACCATCCCGCGGGGACAGCAGCGCCGCCCCCGGGCAACGAAAGCGCAAACTCAGATAAGGAAAGAGTCAAACCATGAAGAACGGCAAATTCGGTTTTGGGATCATCGGTTGCGGTACGATTTCGGGTAGCCATCTGAAGGCCATCCAGGCTTGTGCCGAAGCTGAGCTGGTGGCAGTCTGCGACATAGACGAAGTCAAAGGTCAGAAGTGCGCGGCCGAAAATGGCCAAGTGCGCTTCTACCGTGATTATCAGGAGATGGTCAAGGACCCGGGGGTGGATGTGGTCTGCATCTGCACGCCGTCCGGACTGCACTGCGACGGCGTGATTGCCGCCGCCAAAGCCGGTAAAAATGTCTTCTGCGAGAAGCCCTTGGATATCAACTACGAGCGCATGTGCCGGATGATTGAGGCTGTGGACAAAGCCAAGGTCAAGATGGGATGCGTGTTTCAAGGCCGCACCCATGCAGATACCATCAAGGTCCGCGAGGCAATCAAGGCCGGAGTGCTGGGCCGCATGACTCTCGGGGATGGTCTGATGAAATACTACCGCTCCAGAGCATATTATGCCAGCGCCGGATGGCGCGGCACCTGGGCCCTGGATGGCGGCGGTGCACTGATGAATCAGGGCGTCCACGGCATAGATCTGCTGATGTGGGCCATGAATTCGGAGGTCGAACGGGTGTTTGCCCGGATGGACCACCTGGTGCGCAATATCGAGGTCGAGGATACGTGTGTGGCCAGTATGCTGTTCAAGAACGGCGCCCTGGGCTCGCTGGTGGGAACCACCTCCTGCAATCCCGGTGAAAAACGGCGCATTGAGCTGCACGGGGACTTGGGCACAATCTGCATTACCGAGAGCAATATCTCGCGTTGGGCCCTGACTGCAGAGCCGGATGGCTTGGCCCAGGACCAGGAACTCTCCGCCCCGGCGGAAAGTTCTCCCACAGCCGTGAACGACCCCACCAAAGTGGGTCTGACCGGGCACGCCTTCCTAGTCAATGACCTGGTGCAGGCCATCAAGGAAAACCGCGAGCCATACATTGTCGGGCGCAGTGCCCGCAAAGCGGTGGATTTAATCCTGGCGATTTATGAATCTGCGCGGACTGGCCGGGAAGTAAGCGTCAAGTACGGCGATTGAGTGTTGTCTTGACGGGTCTTTTCCGCTTCTTGACAAGGGGATGAAGCCATGCAAAGAGATGCCATTGATGCTCTGCCGCTGCTGCTGGGGGTTGCCCTGCTGCTGTCAGGAGGGATACTGTTCGGGCAGACTGCCTTGGGCAGCAAATCGGTAATCAGGAATGGCCGTTTTGCCGACCCCGCCGGACCGACCGAAAATTGGTCGGTCCGCAGTTCCGGGCTGGGCAGCATGCGGGTGGTGCCGGCAGAAGCGGAAGGCGAATCCAATGTGATGACCGTGGTCATCAAACAGACCTCCGCGCGTCCCTGGTCGGTGGAGCTGCTGCAGGTGTTGGACTCGGAAGTCGAACGCGGCTCTACTCTGCACATCAATTTCGACTATAAGATGAGTGCGGGGTATTGTTTCCATTTTTATTGGCAGGTGGAGGCTTCGCCCTGGCCGAAGCTGCTCTCCTTGCGCCTGACTGAACCGGTGGACACCTGGCACCGCCTGCATGTGGCCGTGCCGATCCACGAGGCATACAGCGCCGGCCAGACGGCTTTCTCCTTCCATTTGGCGGAGAAAACCGGCACCCTGGAGCTGCGCGACATCAGTGCCACGCTATACCCGCCGGGCTTTGATCCCGAGACCTTGCCCAGCAATGTCAAGCCTGTCTTGGGGGGGGATTTTTATGACAATGACTGGCGGGAATTAGTCCTGCGCAAGATTGAACAGCATCGCCGCGGGCAGCTGTCCGTGCAGGTCAAGACAGGGGAGCAGGCGGTCCCGGCGGTTAAAGTCAGCATCCGGCAGCTGAGTTCCAGTATGGCGTTTGGGGTTGAGGCCTCTGCGGCGCTGCTGATGCCGGAGGTTCTCTCCCGCCGGGAACTCAGTGCATTATGCCGGCGGGTGGAGCCGTACCGGGAAACCTGGCCGCAGTACCGCCCTTTGATTCTCGAGAATCCGCTTTTCTCGTTTGTCTCTTTCTACAACGGTTTTACCTGGCGGGAGCATGCCAGCTGGGGCAGTAAAATAGACCAGAAGCTGGTGCAAGATACCCTGGCGGCGGGAAAGTCCATTCGCGGACACGCGCTGTATGTCCCGGCCTATATGTTTGCCCCCACGGCCTGCCGCAGCAAGAACCGCGACCAGCTCTGGGAAGCTCTGATGCAGCAAGTCGAGCTGATGGTCAAGCGCCACGCCGGCAAGATCAATTCCTGGGAGGTCCTGCACGGCGCCATTGAATATAATGAGCTGTACAACTTCATTGGTGTGGACAGCTTGGCCGAGGTTTTCAAAACTGCAGAAAAGGCCGCTCCAGGACTGGCGATGCTGGTCAGTGACCTGAATGCCCTGGGCGAAATTTCGGAAGTGCCCCTGAATGATCTGGCTGAGCTGCTGGCCTGGCTGAAAACCGAAGGTGTGAGCGTGCAGGGGCTGGTGCTGGGGATGAATCTGCAGCGCCTGGACGTGGCTCCGCAATCGATGGAGAAGCGCCTGGACCGCTTGCAGAGTCAAGTCGGCTTGCCGTTGCATATCCGCAATTTGGCGGTCAGCGGTGAGAATCTTGAGGCCCAGGCGGATATGATCCGTGACTATATGCTGTTGTTTTTTTCCCGCCCGGAAGTGGTCAGTTTGTCGTTAGGGGAATTATGGTCTCCGGCCTTGATCAATGCCCGGATGGGCTTTTATGAGGCTGACTTCCAGCCCCGTCCGGCGGCAGCGATGGTAATGAAGCTGCTGCAGGACTGGCAGACTGAGGCGGTGTTGGTGACGGATGCCGAGGGCCGGGCGGAGTTCACCCCTTATCTTGGGGAATATGCGATATCGGTTGAACAGGGCGGACGGCAATGGCAGCAGAAATTCCGCTTGAGTGCCGAGCAGAAAGCAGGGGAGATAGTATTTGAGCTTGGGGCTGGGCAAGAGCAATAAAGAGCGTTTGCCGTGCCTTGTGCTCCAGTCTGCTACCGCCTGCCCCCCCCCGCCGTCGTGGTCCCCGGGGGGAGGGGCGGGTGCGGTTAGGTCTCGCCGTTGTGGTCGTCGCTATCGTCAACCGGCGTCAGGATGGTGATTTCCTCGCTGATTTTGAATTCGGCGCTCTCGGCCATGTCGGGGTCGAGGATGGGAATGATCTCCAGCGGGTAGTTGGCAGAGATATTGGCTTCCAGGGTATTCCCTGATTTTACTTTCCATTCGATGTTGATCCGGCCGTAAGGTGTCGGCACCGCAGCCTTTACCCAAGTGCAGGCTTGCGGGCAGGGGTTGAAGATCACCCGGGACATCCCCGGTTCAGAGGGACGGATGCCCACCAGGTCGGAAATTAAAAAGCCATTCGGCGCTACGCCATAGCCCTGGCATTTGCTGACGATGCGCAGATTCTGGTCTAAGCCTTCCGGGTTGAACAGCTCCCACCAGGTCACGGCCCCGGCGGCGAGCATTTTTCCCCAGTAGTAGCGGATGAAGCGCAGAGCCCAGCTGGTTTTACCCAAGGCGAAAGCCACTTCCAGCAAGAAGAATTTGAAATAAGGGTTATTGTAGTCGCCGCTGTTGTAGCGTTCGTAGGGTGGCTCATCCAGAAAGAAGGTCTCCCAGATATGTTCGTAGTCCTGGGGCAGAGCGATACCGCCATAAATTGCCAGGACGTTGGTCTGCCAGGAGCAGGTCTTTGACATCTCGGCGTGGTGGTAGCTGTCCACAAATACGCCGTGTTCCTCGCACCAGGTCAGTTCCCGGATTTGGCTGGCGATCAAGGCGGCGCGGCGCTGGAACTCTTCGGCGAACACCTGCTGATCATTTTCCTTTGCCAGCCGGGAGGCGCAGGTCAAGGCATGGCAGTAAATGGCATTCAGGCCCACGCAGATGCCTTCCCGGTCGATATCGTCATAGTCCAGGAAGCAGTGGATGCCGTACAGGTTGTACAAGTCGCCCAGCGGGCCATTGTGCCGCACCGCCAGGTGGTCATAATAGTCCAGCAATTTGATTACGACCGGGAACAGTTCCTGCAGAAGCTTCCGGTCGCCGGTGTACATGAAGTGGCGGCGCAACCAGATGACCCAAAGCAGGGAGCAGTCCGGGATGGTCTGGAACAAGCCGGAGGGGCTGACCGAGTTGAGCTCACCGGTTTCCAGCTGGGTGCGGGCAAAAGTCTGCAGGGAACTGGTGGTCAGGGAAAAATCTCCGAAGAGATGACAGGCGGCCCAGGACTGGATCATCGCATCGCTGATGTACTGGGCCTGTTCCCGGCAAGGCGCATCGAGGAAACTTCCCCGGATGGTGCTGGACAGGGTCTGTGAGCCGGCATCCCAGATGTCATTCAGGACCTTGTCCGCGCAGGTGAATTCGCCATGGGTGGTGATCTCCCGGTTCGGGATGCGGGCATGGATGGTATCGACAATCACCTTGCCCTTTAAATTGCTGCCCAGGAGCATTATATACCTGAAACCCCGGGGGGTGGCAGGCATCCAGGCATCTTTTTTGCCGCTGAGAATAAGGGTGGTGGTATTGCGTCTGCCCTCGCTGTAGGGCAGCACTTCGCCATTGATGCAGTGTTCACTGCAGACGACCGCCAGGCTGTCTCCTTCTGCGCCAGTTACTTGCAGGTGCGGGAAGCCGTACAGGGTGCGGCCGAAGTCATAGACAATGAAGTTCTTGTCCATAAGCGCGAAAGAGGATTCGCTGGTCATCCTGCCAGGCGGCTGCTTTTGGGCAGAGAAATTATAGGCCAGCAAGGCGACACTGACATCCCAGGCCGGATTGTCTTCCAGCAGGAACTCCTGAAAATTGAGGCGCTCGACTTCAATATTGGGGCGAACGAGCGACAGCGGGGTTTTCAGCGGTCCGGCCTGGGACCAAGATTCGCTGGATTTTTCCATTGCCTGGCGCCTGATCTGTAAGGACCCGTTGGGGGTGTCCACCCAGACGATGGTCATACCGGCGCCATGGCTGGCGCAGTCCTGCGCCCACATCACCCGGTTCCAGCCTTTGCGCAGGCTCAGTTCCATAGTCGTAGGACGGTAATCGTCCATGCTCAGACGACGATCGCCGCGGTTTTGGGCCGGTGCGTGCACGGGAACGGGCTTGACGGCCTGTTCTGCAACCAGGTTGTCATTGAGGAAGAATTTATAGGGCCGGTCACAAAAGCACTCGATGCTCTGCTGGCATTCTTTGTCTGAATACAAGTAGGTCTCTGCGATGTAGATGCCGGGGCCGGATTTTTTACACAGATTAGCGAAATTCAGCCAGAGCAGCTGTCTGATTTGCCGGACGCTGCCAGTGTATGGTATTTTATCCCAGGAGCAGGTCTCAATGATGTCATTAGGATTTGGAGCAGGCTCCAGCAGCTTGCGGCCTTTTTCTTCGTTCAGGATGATTTCGGGGCGGTACCAGATGGTTTTAGGTATTGACCTGCGGCGTTCTCCGTCAGTGCTTGCAGTCTGCGGTCCGCCGCCAAGTTCCATTTGCTGCCAGTTATGGGGGAAGCGCCGGAAATCGACGATTTCCACACTGGTAGCGCCCAGTGCCTGGATTGTTCCCGGGTAGACATAACAGTCAGCGATCAAACATTTCCAGTTTTCGTCGGACCAGACCAGGGGCTGATCATTGATTTGCAGTTGAGCCCAGAAACCGCTGTGTTTTTTCCGGAACCCGGTCAAAGGTGCATTGGCGTTAAAGACCTGGACTGCGATTTGGTTATTCCCCACTTGCAGCAGATAATTGATATTGACGCAATATACATAACTGCTTTCGCCGGGGTTGGCAGTCGGCCCGGAAGCGCAGTGCTGGCCATTGATAAACAGATGGAAAGCAGTGCGGGCAGTGATCCACATTTCGGCTTTGCCTGGCATTTCATCAATGCTGAAATCCCGGCGGTAGAACTGGTGTGATTCCTGATTCAGGTTGGTTTCCGACAGCCATATCCACTGGCCGACGATGGGATCAGGCAGGGTTAAATTAATCATTGTTTCCTCCGCTTATGGCACAGGACAGGCGAACCCGCGATGACTGGTAACAGGAATCAGGTATCAGGAAAATCAAATTTGCTGGCGATCAGTTCAGAGATTTCGTTGCATTTCTGTTTTTCATCCGGTCCGTTTACGCAGACCGTGACTGTATCTCCGAGGCGCAGTGCCAAGGCCATCAATGCCAAGGCTGAATTTAGATTGATTTCAGTTTCACCGGGCCGACAGACAGTAATAGTCCCGGGATATCCTTGAGCAGCCTTGACAATCAGCGTTGCCGGCCGCACATGAATTCCATGCGGGTTCTGGATGGTAACAGTTTTGCTGGTCACGATGCTCCTGAGAATTGTGCAATAATATATATCTTGAAAACCAGACAGGCAATCCCTAATAATAACTCCATTATGCTAAATCTGCAACCCGCGGAGTTGATTTTCTGGGAAAAAAGGGCAAAAGTTTTATTTGCTGTCGCTTATTTTCCGGCACCTGATGCGG